>NZ_JADBGG010000003.1:117833-240990 GCF_014873765.1 Desulfomicrobium macestii
CCGCCGGTTTGGATGGATTTCGGGACGATGCGTCGTGGGTCGGTCACGCCGGTTTGGATGGGTTCCGGGGCGATGCACCGTAGGCCGGTCCCGCCGGCTTGGATGGATTCCGGGGCGATGCGTCGTGGGTCGGTTCCGCCGGTTTGGATGGATTTCGGGACGATGCGTCGTGGGTCGGTCACGCCGGTTTGGATGGGTTCCGGGGCGATGCACCGTAGGCCGGTCCCGCCGGTTTGGATGGATTTCGGGACGATGCGTCGTGGGGTCGGTCACGTCGGTTTGGATGGGTTCCGGGGTGATGCGTCGTGGGGTTCGTCTAACGGTATGGATGGTGATGTATTTCAGGGCGATGCACCGTAGGGGCGGCCCTGCGTGGCCGCCCTTCTTCCGCCGTCCATCCACCCATCCGCCGTCCGCATAAACATCCCACCCTGTAAATCCAGGCGTGACGTTTATCATCTTTATTCATGTTAGTTGCGAAATGACACGCGCCGGCATGTTCTGTGCGACTGTTCGCCGCATACGCTGCGAAACAACCGGAAGAGATGCGTGGCGCCGCCCATCGTTAAGTAAGCGTTCGCACCCTGGCCCCTTTCAAGGGGATGCGATTGAATATCAACGTCGCTGAAGCGGCATCACATTTGGAGGACAACATGGCTCTGTTCACACCCCAGGAAGCCCTGGATTATCATTCCGAAGTGCGTCCCGGCAAAATCGAGGTTGTGCCGGTCAAGCCCTATTCCACCCAAAAGCATCTGACCATGGCCTACAGCCCGGGCGTGGCCGAGTCCTGTCTGGCCATCGCCAAGGACCCCGACCTGACCTACAAGTACACCGGCCGCGGCAACCTGGTGGCCGTCGTCTCCAACGGCACCGCAGTTCTGGGCCTGGGCAACATCGGCGCCTACGCCGGCAAGCCCGTCATGGAAGGCAAGGGCCTGCTGTTCAAGATTTTCGCCGACGTTGACGTTTACGACATCAACCTCGACGTGACCGATCCCGACAAGCTCTGCGAGATCGTCAAGGCTATGGAACCCACCTTTGGCGGCATCAACCTCGAAGACATCAAGGCCCCGGAATGTTTCTACATCGAGGACAAGCTCAAAAAGGAAATGGGGATCCCGGTCTTTCATGACGATCAGCACGGAACGGCCATCATCTCCGCCGCGGGCCTGATCAACGCCTTGGAAATCACCGGCAAGAAAATCGATGAAATACGCATGGTCGTGTCCGGCGCCGGTTCAGCGGCCATCTCCTGCACGCGCCTCTACGTGGCCCTGGGCATGAAGCCCGAGAACATCGCCATGTTCGACTCCCGCGGCCATCTGCACCTGGGCCGTACGGACTTGAACGACCAGAAACGCGAATTCGCCACCGAAAAAGCCTACGCGTCCCTGGGCGAAGCCATGGTCGGCGCGGACATGTTCCTGGGCCTGTCCAAAGCTGGCGTGGTCAATCAGGACATGGTCAGAAGCATGGCCAAGGACCCCATCATCTTCGCCTGCGCCAACCCCGTGCCCGAAATCTCCTACAACGAGGCCAAGGAAGCGCGCCCCGACGCCATCATGGGTACGGGACGCTCGGACTTCCCGAACCAGATCAACAACGTCCTGGGCTTCCCCTTCATCTTCCGCGGGGCCCTCGATGTCATGGCCTCGAACATCAACGAAGAGATGAAGCTGGCCGCAGCAAAGGCCCTGGCCGAACTGGCCAAGCAGCCGGTGCCGGACTACGTGGTTGAGGCGTACGGTGTGGACAAGCTGGAATTCGGCATCGACTACATCATCCCCAAACCCGTGGACCTGCGTCTCATCGAATTCGAATCCGCCGCCGTGGCCCAGGCCGCCATGGATACGGGCGTGGCCAGAAAGCCCATCGCGGACATGGACGCCTACCGCGCGAGCCTTCGCGAACGCATCGCCAAGTCCCGCGAACGTTTGGACGCCTTTGTGAAGACCTACCCGCAGATTTTCTAGCGGATCGCTTACGGCAAAAAAAACCGCCCCGTCAGCAAAAGTGCTGACGGGGCGGCTTTTTTTCAGGTGTGCATCGGATCAGCTGGCGGGACGCACCTTGGACGCGACATGATCCCGCACCTGTCCATAGTTTTCCGGGGTGCAGAAAAGAGCGATGTTTTGCGCAAAACCTCCGTAAACCATGATCGTGCTGCGGCGCGGGTACTCCTTGATTTTCCTGATGCTCCTCCACTTGACCAACACATCCTGCCGGGATTGCGCCAGCACGCCGGCCCCGGCCACGGCCGGTTTGCCCGAAAGCAGGCCGAGTACGAAGGCGAGGGTGTTGATGATGCGGTTCTGTCTGGCCTGACGGGCGGCGGTTCTGCAACGGACGCCTTTGCTGTCGACAATGAACTCGGCATCGTATTTTCCGCCCCAGACAATCATGATGAAGAGCCAGGTGAAAAAAAAGAGCGCGCCTATGAGGATGGCCGGGTAGAGAAGGTCGGCGGGCTTTGCGCCGCTCAGCAGCATGATCACGAAAATCAGCCCGAAGGGAATGCCGATCCCAAGTCCCAACTGCTTGAGGATGATGGGATTTCGGAAGATTGGGACCTTTATCGACCACTCGATTCTATCGCTCATGTTGACCTGCCTGAAGATGGGTGCGGGAGGGCGGGTTGGCGGCTGCCGACCGAAAACGGTCATAGATCAGAAGCCTGGATCCTGGCAATGGCCGGGCTCTGCATGTCCGGAGCCTGCCATGCAAAGGTCCGGGTCTAGCGCAACTTGAAATGTATGGGCAAAATGACCTGGCAGGCCACGGGCCGGCCCTTGATGGTCGCGGGGCGGAAACGCGAAAGCAGGACCGCTTCCCGGGAGGCTTCCTCCATGCCGAAACCCTCGCCCCGCAGAACTTCCACGTCGCGCACGGCCCCGGCTTCATCCAGGGCAAGCCTCAGGACCACGATCCCTTCCTTGCCCAGACGTCTTGCTTCGTGCGGGTATCTGGGCAGGGCCATGCGGACAATGCCAGGGCCGCCGGGGGTTCCGAACTTCACCAGACTGTCCCCGGCGCCGTCGCTGCCGCTTGGTCTGTTGCCTCCTGAACCTCGTGCGCCCACGCCGGTTCCGGCCCCGGCAGCGCCGGGCCGGTTCTCCTGGCCTGTGCCCTGGGGGGGGCTCGCGGCTCCGGCTTGAAGCTTGGGGGTTCCGGCCTGGACCTTCCGGGCTTCTGGGTGCTCAGTGCGGTCGCCGGGCGAATTCAGGACCGGGTCCGGGGGCGAGTCCGCAGTGACAAGGCCCGCGTCTGGCGTCCTTTCCGGGGTTTGGATTTTCGGCTCGGGGACAGGCTGCCGAACAGGAGGCTGCTTCGTTGGGATCTGTTTGGGGGGATTGGGCTCAACCCGCGCCTGACTGATGGGTGTCTGCGCGGGCGTCTTTGGGGTAGCGGGCAGGGCAGGGGCGGAGGATGCCTCCGTGACCGGATTTTGCGCTTCGGGAGCCGGAGGCGTGGGAGGAGGGCCTTGGGTCCGGGCGGAGGAAGGCTCCGTGGCCGAATCGCCCAGCAAGGGCAGCAGGGAAGACTCGTCGGCCCCGGCTTGTCCTCCGGAAGAGGTGCCGCCGCCCGCGCCGCCACCGGAAAGCTCCAGGGCCATGAGCATGGGGCCGTTCGAACCTGCGCCGCCGGAGCCGAGCCATATCCCGAACGCGGTCAGGGCCAGGGCATGAACCAGCAGTGCGCAGAGCACGGAGACAAGGCATTGCCGGGCTTGAAACGGCTGGCCGGGATGCGGGGGGTGATTTTTCCCGTGGACGCCTTCCACGGCTTTTCCTATGTCTTGCGCAGCCTGCGCGCCTGTGACGCGCAGGACTTCACCGCGCGGGTCATCCCCATGCGCAGCAAGGAAATCATCGTGGACCCACAACTCATCATCGTCGCGGGGCGGGAAAAATCTCTGCTCAGGCGTCATCCCTGGATCTTTTCCGGAGCCGTGGCCACTGTCAAGGGCAGACCTGTATCCGGGCAGACCGTCGATGTCCTGGGACAGAACGGACAATGGCTGGCCAGGGCCTCTTTTTCGCCCAAATCGCAGATCATGGGCCGGGTTTGGACTTTTGACGCCGAGGAAGTCATCGACGGGGATTTCTTTTTGCGCCGCATTCTTCAGTCGGCCGGCAGGAGAAAGGATTTCGAGAGTGCAGGCAATGCGCTGCGCCTGGTTCATTCCGAATCCGACGGGCTGCCCGGGCTGATTCTGGACCGCTACGCCGGGGTTCTTGTTTTTCAGCTGCTGACCGCGGGCATGGAGTTCTGGCGTGACGCCATTATCGGGGCGTTGCGGAACCTCTTTCCCGAAGACGCCATCCTTGAGCGCTCGGATGTGGATGTGCGGGCCAAGGAAGGGCTGGCCGCAAGGACAGTGGTCGTGCACGGCCAGATCCCCGAGCAGGTCGGGATTCATGAGAACGGCGTGAAATATCTGGTCGACGTGCAGGGCGGTCACAAGACCGGCTTCTATCTCGACCAGCGCGACAGCCGTCTGGCCGTGGCGCGGGCCGCCGGGGGGCGCGAGGTGCTGAACTGCTTCTCCTACACCGGCGGTTTCGGCCTGGCCGCGCTCGGTGGCGGGGCGGCGCACGTGACCCAGCTCGATGCCTCGGCTCCGGCCCTGGCCCTGGCCGAACGCAACCGGGAAGCCAACGGATTTGCGCCCGGGAGCATGGACACGGTCTGCGGCGACGCGTTCCAGATTCTGCGCGACTGGCACAGGGAAAAACGCACCTTCGACCTCATCGTCCTCGATCCGCCCAAATTCGTTGATTCCAAGGCCAGCCTGAACCGCGCCTGCCGGGGCTACAAGGACATCAACCTGAGCGCCTTGCGACTCCTGAATCCCGGAGGACGGCTTTTCACCTTCTCCTGCTCCGGCCTCATGGAAGACGCCCTGTTCCAGAAAATCGTGTCCGACGCCGCCCTGGACGCAGGCCGCACCGGCCGCATAATCCATCGCCTGACCCAGGCCGGCGACCATCCCGTCTCCCTGGCCTTTCCGGAAGGAGCCTATCTGAAGGGGCTTGAGGTGCTGGTGGATTGAGATTTATCGCTCTTCTCAAAAACATGACCCTGATGTTCGGACCAGATTTGGAATAATTGAAAGGTTAGCCAACGGTCGTCAAATATTCCTTGGCTTCACGAATGATCTGCTCTGCGGTTTCGCTTCTTGGCTGGCAGCTTTCAGCCCATGAGCGCCCTGGATGGAGTACGTCCCAGCGGGGTCTAAAACCAGCATGCCGCCCTTTTCCCGGGTCATGGTTTCCAAAGCCATCAATAAGCGTGTTCCATATCGGACTGAATTTGGCGATGAGTAGTGATTCTCCAAGAGGAATCCAGATGTCGTCCACGATCAAGTATCGACAGTGAAAATCTGAAATATCGAGGTTTTTGGATTCTTCGATGCTTCGCGCATGTTGCGCGAGCCTACTGAAAAGGGCTTTTCCTGGAACTGCGTCAAGATTTCCCCCCTTGCGAGTTCCTTTTGGGACGGCTTTGCCGACGTAGATAGGATGAGTGAATCTGCCGCCTCGATTTTGCGCCGCCAGCGGGGCATAGGCCGGGAAGTCGCCAGTATAATACAATGCGTAGATTCCTGCCCCTTCAAAAGGTTTTAATGCGCTCAAGGATTCGGCAGGGCGCTGGAGCATGGCTTGTCCAACACTTTCGCCAAGATGCCGCTTGTCCAAGGGATTGAAGGGGATAATGTTGGCTCCCGTCATGCGACATGCCACCGTCTTAATTGTGTGATTTGTCGTGTACTTGCGGCGATTAGGCACTCCGCCACGGAGGCAGCCACCCGGCGACCCAGGGCGACCGGCACGGCATTGCCGAGTTGCCGCATTGCTTCCGTCCAAGAGCCATGAAGCACATATCCATCGGGAAAGGTCTGGAGACGCGCGGACTCCCTCACCGAGAAGTATCGGACTTGCCCGCTATCCATGACCATCATGTTTTCACCGCCAGGCACTCCATGATCCCCTGCCTTGAGGGTTTTGGCAGGCAGGTCAAGCGGGCTGCCTGTATGCCCTGGGTACGAACGGGCGCCATTTTGGAAAGCGTGGTTCATGAAGTTGCCGTCGGAATGGCGAGGATCCGAGACCTCCGCCAAGGCATCTCGAACTGTCCGCCAGGGTTTTTCTTTTGGCGGGGACATAAGATAACCTAGTTTACGAACCTTGGCTTCCAAAGCAGCCGTGATCTTCGGGCGATTTTTTTTTGGGATTTCATGGCGCTCCCAGTACTCGCCCGAGCCCCACTGCGTGTGGAGCAGAGCATCGAGGCTGTGCGAGGCGGAAGGAAAGGACCATTCAACCCCGAGATCGGAACGGAAGCCGACAATGAAAACTCGTTCTCGTTTCTGCGGAACACCGTGATCCGCAGCGTTTACCAATGTGGGCACGACATTGTAGGTGAGCCCGGATCCATGTAACGCTCCAGAGGTTTTTTCGGATTGGAGGCGTTTAAGATGATGTGACCAGCATTCATCATGCTGGCGTGTGACTTCAGGGAATTCCAGTTGAAGCAATATGTACTGATAGTAATTCGCGAAGCTGGAACGAGTCAGCCCTTTCACGTTTTCTATGATGAAGGATTTAGGTTTCAGAGAACGCACCACCTCGACGGTTGCCGGAAACATATCGCGTTTATCGCCGTAAGCCTTGTGCTTGCCGCCCATGGAAAAAGGCTGGCAAGGGGGGCCACCCGCAAGCAAATCGATGTCCTGCGGGATTGATGACCAGTCAAATGCACGGACATCGCCTTCCCAAATCGGCCAGTCGCGGACCAGAGGGAAGGCGCGTTTTTGATTTTCCCGGATAGTATCGCAAGCCCATTTATCCCATTCCACCACGGCAAGGGATTCAAAACCAGCGAGGGTGACCCCCATGGCTAACCCCCCGGCTCCGGCGAAAAGTTCCACTGATTTCATGATTGCCCTCTCGTGGGTTCGTCCAAAAATTTTCTGATGGTCATGACCAGCCGATCTGCGTCATCCAGTTCGCATTCCCAAATCACCAAGACGCGCCAGCCCAGTTCGTACAAGCGTTGTTGCTGCAGAGCATCTCGATTTTTGTTAGAATCCAATTTTTTCTTCCAAAAATCCAGCTTGGATTTTGGGAGTCTGGCGAGCTTGCAGCCTTCGTGGCGATGCCAGAAGCAACCATGCATGAAGATGACGGCGCGCCGAGATGGAAACACAAGGTCTGGAGTTCCGGGAAGTTCCTTGACGTGAAGCCGGTACCGATATCCAAGTTTGTGCACCAAGCGGCGAAGTCGTATTTCCGGAGCAGAATCCTTGCCGCGAATTCGAGACATTCGTTCACTCCGTTCCTGAGAGGAGAGCGAGTCTGTCATGGAATTGCCCTGGTTGTCAGGATTTCTCTCGCTGATCCAAATAGTACATCACCGGCACCACCATCCGGGAAAACAGCGTCGCCGCTACTTCTCCGGCCAGAAGCGATATGGCCAGGCCCTGGAAGATGGGGTCGAAGAGGATGACGAAGGCTCCGGCGACAACGGACAGGGCGGTCAGCACCATGGGCCTGAAGCGTACTGCTCCGGCTTCGACCACGGCGTTTTCCAGGCTTTCGCCCTGGTCGCGACGCATGGTGATGAAGTCCACCAGGATGATGGAGTTGCGGACCACGATGCCTGCCCCGGCGATGAAGCCGATCATGGACGTGGCCGTGAAGAAGGAGCCTGAGATGGCGTGGGCCGGGATGATGCCGATGAGCGAAAGCGGGATGGGGATCATGATGGCCAGCGGCGTCGTGTAGGACCCGAACCAGCCCACCACCAGGATGGCGATGAGCACCAGCACCACGGCGAAGGCCACGCCCATGTCACTAAAGACCTCGTAGGTGATCTGCCATTCTCCGTCCCATTTCATGGCAATCTCGTGGGTCGTGTCCGCGCCGCGGGTGTAGAGGCGGGTCAGGGGTCGCGTGTCTCCGGCCTGCCATGCGCCCCGGCCGGTCGCGGCCAGTTCGTCCAGGGCCTCGTCCACGCGGGCCATGCCGTAGATTGGGCTCTCTTCCTCTCCCGCCATGTCGGCCGTCACGTAGATCACGGGCAGCATGTTCTTGTGATAGATGTAGCCCGGCGTGATTCCCTGCGTCAGGCTCGCGATCTGGTCGAGGGAAACCATCCGGCCGTTTTCTCCGCGCACGGGCAGGGTTGCCAGATCCTTTGGATGCGAGCGCTCGGAGACGGGCAGGCGAAGCACGATGGGGACGTCCTCCCGGGCGCGCGGATCATGCAGGATGCCGACCTGCATGCCCCCCACGGAGGCGGCCAGGACCTGTCTGGCCCGATCCGGACTGATGCCGTTTTGCAGGGCCTTCTCCGGACTGAGGCGCACCCTCGTCTCAGGACGCGGATCGTTCACGAACCAGTCCACATCCACAACGCTCGGCGTCCGGGCAAAGATGTCCTTGACCTGTCCGGCCACGGCCAGTCTTGAATCGTGGGTCGGGCCATAGATTTCGGCCACCAGGGTTTGCAGCACCGGCGGACCGGGGGGCACTTCCACCACCTTGATTCTGGCCCCGAGTTCCCTGGCCAGGGGCGCGATGCTTGTCCGCACCCGACCCGCGATCTCGTGGCTTGAGGCGTCGCGATCGCCCCGGCCGACCAGATTGACCTGAATCTGGGCCACGTTCGGCCCCTGGCGCAGGTAATAATGGCGCACCAGCCCGTTGAAGGAAAAGGGCGCGGCCGTGCCCACATAGAGCTGCACGTCGGTCACCTCCGGCTGCGCGATTATGGAGCGCGACAGCGTTTCGGCGGCGGCCATGGTGGTCTCAAGGCCCGTTCCGTCGGGCATGTCGATGACAATCTCGAATTCGCTCTTGTTGTCGAAGGGCAGCATCTTCACCAGCACGGCCTTGAGCGGAAAGAGGCTGACGGCCAGAAGGAGCAGGGCGACCATCCCTGCCAGAAAGAGGGCGCGGAAGCGGGGCCGTTCGATGAGGTGGCGCATGAGCCAGATGTAGCCGCGCGTGAAGATGTCGTCGTGGGATTCGGGCTCGTGACTGTCCGAGGGCTTAAGGACCCGTTTGGCCAGCCAGGGGGTGATGACGAAGGCCACGGCCATGGACAGGAGCATGGCCATGCTCGCCCCCACCGGCATGGGGCGCATGTATGGTCCCATCAGCCCGCCCACGAAGGCCATGGGCATGATGGCCGCGATGACCGTGAAGGTTGCCAGGACCAGGGGCGCGCGCACCTCGCTGACGGCTTCGATGATGACCTGGGAAAAGGGCCGCCCCGCCGAACCGGGCAGGCGCACGTGGCGCACGATGTTCTCCACGTCCACGATGGGGTCGTCCACCAGGATGCCGATGCAGAAGATGAGCGCGAACAGGGTCACCCGGTTCAGGGTGTAGCCCAGCAGCCAGTAGGTGGCCAGGGTCACGGCCAGGGTCACGGGCACGGCCACCATGACCACCGCGCTGGCCCGGCTGCCCAGGAAAAAGGCCACGATGCCGCCCACGGACAGGGCCGCGATGGCCAGATGGAAGAGCAGTTCGTTGGACTTGTGTTTGGCCGTCTCGCCGTAGTCGCGCACGATGACGGTCTGCATGTCCGCCGGAATGACCGTTCCGCGCAGGCTCTCGATGGTCGCCAGCGCCTTTTGGCAAAGCTCGGTGGCGTTGATGCCCGGGCGCTTGGCCACGGTCAGGGTGATGGCGGGCTGGAGTCGGCCGGTCCCGGCGGACAGGCCCTTGGACTCGGCCCGCGCTCCCGGGGCAAAGAGGACATAATCCTCGGGTTCGGCCCAGCCGTCGCGGATATCCGCCACGTTGCCGAGTGTCACGGGGTGGCCGCCCTGCACGGCGATGACGGTTCCGGCCACGTCGGCGGCGGTGCGCATGGCATTGTCGAGGCGGACCTGACGGCTGGCTCCGGCCGAGGTCATGAGCCCGCTCTGGTCGGCCTGGTTCTGGCTCGCGATGGCCTCGGCCACATCCACGCTGTCCAGGTTCAGGGCCCGCAGCCGCGCCGGGTTCACCTCCACGGTCAGGGCCCGCTTGCGTCCGCCGATGAGGCTCACTTCCGAGACCCCGTTCATGGCCCGCAGGCTCTCGGCCACCTCCGAAGCGACCTGGCGCAGGGTCCGGCTGTCATGGGTGTCGGAGGTCAGGGCCACGGCCAGAACCGGCACATCGTCGATGGAGCGCGGTTTCAGGATGGGCTGCGAGCATCCGGGCGGAATCCAGTCCAGGTGCTGGTAGAGCTTGCCGTAGGTCTTGATCAGGCTCCTCTCCACATCCTCTCCGACCAGAAAGCGCACCACGGTCAGGGCCTTGCCGTCCATGGCCGTGGAATAGACGTATTCCACCCCCGAAATCTCCCACAGCAGCTTTTCCATGGGGCCGATGACGCGCTTTTCGATCTCCTCGGGCATGGCTCCGGGCATTTCGACCATGATGTCGATCATGGGCACGATGATCTGCGGCTCTTCTTCGCTCGGGGTGCGCAGCACGGCGAAGACTCCGAGAAAAATGGAAAAGACGATGATGAGCGGCACGAGCTTGGAGTCCACGAAGCTCGAAGTGATGCGGGTCAGGAAATCATGGTTGTGGGCGGGATGGTTCGACATGGATCACTCCCGAACCAGCAGGTCGCCTTCGCGGGCCACTGCGGGCGCGCTCAGGACCACCTCGTCGTCCGGGGAGAGGCCGGACAGGACCTCGACCAGAATTTCTGCCCCCTCGGGCACCGCGCCGAACTGATCGGTTCCGGTCTGGAGGATGAAGGTCTTTCCGCCGAGCACGGCCTTCTGGTAGACGCCGCCGATCTTGACGATGCGCAGCCGGAGCGTGGAGTCACTGTCAACGATGAGCGCCGTGGTCAGTTCGCCGCGTGGCCTCAGGGCGGAGCGCGGAACCAGCAGTTTCCTGGCCGTGCCCACGGGTACGCAGACCTTGCCGTACATGCCGGGGCTTGGCGTTGCGTCAAGGGCGGCCTTGATCCTGAAGGATCGGCTTGCGGGGTCCACCTGTCCGATCACGGCCGAAAGGGTGGTCAGGAACGGGGCCTCGGACAGGGATGGAATGAGCGCGACCACGTTCATGCCCTGTTCGATGCGTCCGAGCAGGGATTCGTCGGCCTGGGCCACGAGCTCGAAGCCGCTCTTCAGGTCATCCACCTCGGCCAGGGGAGTCCCGGCCTGCACGAACGCGCCCAGATCGACGTGACGGCGTGTCAGAACCCCGTTCAGGGGGGAGGTCACGGTGCTGTATTGCATGAGGGCGCGGATTTCGGCGCTCTGGAATCCTGCGGCGGAAGACTGCGCGGCCATGGCCTTTTCCTGGTTGGCCAGCGCCTCGTATTCGGCCTGGGCCCGGTCCACATCGTCGCGACTCACGGCAGCCTGGCGCAGCAGTTTTTGCATGCGCTCCAGGGTGGCCTTGGCCTGGGCCTTGCGCGCCGCCAGGGCCTTGCCCTCCAGGCCGGCCTGCCCGGCCGTGGCGCGCATGCTCTGCTCGCGCTGCCGCAGCTCGGCGTCGTCGATGCGCAGGATGGCCTGGCCCGCTGTGAGCACGTCCCCTTCCCTGGCCAGGATTTCCGTCACGGTGCCGCTGGTCTTGCTGGCCAGGATCACGCTGTTGCGCGACTCGACCTGTCCGGGGAGGCTCCTGCATTCGCGGGCCTCGGTCAGGGCCAGACGCATGGTCTGGGCCTTGATTGTTCGTGGTTCGGGCTTGGAGCGGGCGTCGTCCTGGCTGCATGCGGCAAGAAGCAGGGCAAGACTCAAGAGCAGATGGATGAATGCGGGCATGTCGGGATCTCCGGAGGTGAGGTGACGCTGTTCAGCGCACATGTACACCCTGCCGGGTTCCGAGTTCAACCTTGGGGAAAGGGAAAATATTAACTGGAGCGGGAAGGTATGGATTGGATCATGGCGCACGGCTGCGCAAAATGAGCTTGCGCCATGATCCAGGGAGGGGGCTACTTCAGGAAATCCTTCATGCACCGGCACAGCCGGGTGATGCCGTCGTCGATGACCTGTTCCGAGGCGTTGGAGAAGTTCAGGCGCAGGGTGTTCTGTCCTGTGCCGTCGGTGTAGAACGGCATGCCCGGCACAAAGGCGACCTTCTGCTCGATGGCCAGGTTGAAAAGGTCCATGCATGAGCCCTTGCCCTCAGGCAGGGTCACCCATGAGAACATGCCGCCTTCGGGACGGGTGAAGATAACGCCTTCGGGGGCCTCCCGCTCCAGGGTCCGGACCATGGCCGAGGCCTGGGACCCGTAGCAGGCCGTTATTTTGGCGATGTGGTCGTCGATGGAGTGCTTTTTGAGGTACTCGGCGATGACGAACTGGTTGAAGGTCGAGGAGTGCAGATCCGCGGCCTGCTTGGCCTTGACCGCCAGGCGGATGATTTCCGGAGGGGCGACCATCCAGCCCAGGCGAAAGCCGGGTACCGTGATCTTGGAGAAGCTGCCGAGCATGATGCTGCGTCCTCCCGTGTAGGCGAAGAGCGGCTTGTGGTGCTCGCCGGTGAAACGCAGTTCTCCGTAGGGGTCGTCCTCGATGAAGACCGTCTCGGGATATTTATGCAGCAGCTTGCCCAGCTCCTCGCGTTTGGCCCTGGAGTAGGTCAGGCCCGAGGGGTTCTGGAAATTGGGCACGGCATAGAAGAGCTTGGGGCGTCCCGTTGCCAGCAGCGACTCGACCTGGTCCAGGTTCGGGCCGTCCTCCTCCAGATCCACGGTCACGAATCTGGGCTCGAACATGGTGAAGGCCTGGATGGTGCCAAGGTAGCTCGGCCGTTCCAGGATGACCTCGTCGTCCTTTTCGATGAAGAGCTTGCCCAGAAGGTCAAGACACTGCTGGGAACCCGTGGTGATCAGCACCTGATCCGGGTCCACGGTCACGCCGTGGCGGGAGTAGCGGCTTGCGATCCAGGCCCTGAGTTCGACGTATCCTTCCGTGGTGGAATATTGCAGGGCGCGCGCTCCGGCCGTGGCCAGGGTTTCGCGGGCCGCATCCTGCAGAGCCTCGATGGGAAAGAGGTTCGGATTGGGCAGCCCGCCTGCGAAGGACGTGATGCTTGGGTCCTGGGTAACCTTCAAGATCTCGCGAATGAAGGATTTTGGAGTGTTCTGGATGCGTTTGGTGAACCTGAAACTCATGATGCCTCCTTGAGGCCGGTGTTATGCGAAAAATAATCTGCCCAGTGCCACGCAGCCCATGCCGGTGACGATGGCGCCGACAAAGCTCTTTGTTTTCCAGCAGACCGCGAAGGTCGGGATGGCCGCCCAGAGAAAGATGTTGTCGGCGGAAAAATCAAGTCCTTTTTCCGTGATCACCAGCGACGGCAGCAACATGGCCGAAAGCACGGCCACGGGGATGAAGCCCAGCCAGCGCACGACGGACTCGGGCAGGGTGCGCTGCGCCAGGGCCAGGAGCGGCAGGGCGCGCGGGACATAGGTCACGGCCATCATGCCGAGAATGGTCAGGAAGATTGTCTGCTGGTCCATGCGTGAACTCCGAGGCCAATGGTTGCGGCGATGATGGTTGCGGCCAGGACATGGCTCTGGTCAAGGCCCGCGAGCATCAGGACGGTGGACAGGACGCCCGCGACGACGGCCACGGCGAGGTGCTGCCGCGACTTGAGCTGGCCGAGCAGCAGGGCGATGAACATGGCCGGCAGGGCGTAATCGAGGCCGATGGGCCGGATGTCGGTGATGAGCGTGCTCGCGGCCAGGCCAAGGACCGTGCCGCCGACCCAGGCGCTCTGGGCGATGACGTTGATGCCGAAGGTCTCCCCCGGTCCGGTCTCGCCTCTGGCGAAGCGGCCGACGTGCAGGGCGAAGGTCTCGTCCGTCATCTGGTAGGAGAAGAGGGCCAGGCGGGACTTGCTCCAGCCGCGCAGGTAAGGGGCCAGGGCCGCCGACATGAGCAGGTGGCGCAGGTTGACGACGAAAGTGGTGGCCACGATGGCCAGGGGCGCGGCCTTGGCGGCAAACAGGCCCACCGCGATGAGCTGGGCCGATCCGGCAAAGACCAGAAGGCTCATGAGTATGGTGTTCATGCCCGAAAGGCCGGACTTTTGGGCCAGAACCCCATAGGCGAAGCCCACGGGCACATAGCCCAGGATGATGGGCAGGGTCTGGCGGAAGGCCGAGACCAGGGGGGACTCGGCGCGGCTGGTGGATGAAAGGGTGGCACAGTTCATAATCGATTATCCTCTTCGGACTCAACCTAGTCAAAATCTGTTTGCAGTACAGATACAGTTTGTATAAATTTCGACCATAACAGATTGGAGAGATCGACGGGCTGCAAACCGCGGAAGAGATGGTGGCATGGAGGTCCGTTCAGGGCAAGGCCGAAAGGTTACGGATGGGGGTTTGGCAGGGGCCGGGAGTGGCGGTCCGCCGGAAATCCCTCGCGGGCCTCGTAGAGACGGATCATCGCTTCTTCGAACAGCGGCCTGCGCTCCGTCCGGGAGGCGATGATCCGTCAAACGATGCCTGGCTCAGTCAGACAGCCGACGGTCCGCCACTCCCGGCCCCCACCAAACCCTGCGGTACGTCGGTGAATGTAAAGGCAGAAATGCACCGTCCTGTCCCCGGCGTCATTCCCGCGAAGGCGGGAATCCATGCTTTTGATCGAAAGCACCCGATGCCTCCACGATGGAAAAAGACAAGGGCTATAACCAAAAACGCAGTAACCTTGGGAGCAGTGTCTTCTCCCTTTGCCATGCGTAAGGGTACTTCCATGGAAGATTTCAGATACCGGCAGATCGAGCAGAACCTCATGCAGCAGATCGTCTCGGGTACTCTCGGCCCCGGAGCCAGGCTGCCTTCCCTGCGCCATGTCAGCCTGCGCAGCCGGGTGGCGGTCAGCACCGTGCTCCAGGCCTATGCCGAGCTGGAGCGCAAGGGGGTCATCGAGTCGCGCCCCAGGTCCGGGTTTTTCGTGCGGAGCGACACGCGGCAGCTGCCGCCTCCGCCGCGCAACCCTCGGCCCGTGCTCCGGCCGCACACCGTCAACCGCAGCCAGCTCATCTCCGCCGTGCTTGAGACCGTGGGCGACCGGGAGCTTGTGCCCCTGGGCATCAATTGCCCGTCGGAAGATCTGCTGCCCTACCGCGAACTGGCCAAGGTGGCGGCGCGCCTGTCGAGGGAAGATCCCAAGCGCCAGGTCGGCTACCTGCCCGTGGAGGGCAGCCTGGAGCTGCGCCGCCAGCTGTCCCTGCGCGCGGCCCAGGCGGGGCTTGCGGTGCGGCCCGAGGAGATCATCATCACCTGTGGGGCCCTTGAGGCCCTGCACGTGGCCGTGCGCAGCCTGGTCCGCCCCGGAGACAACGTGCTCATCCAGGCTCCGTCCTATTTCTGCTTTCAGCAGCTTCTCGAGAATCAGGGCGTGCGTTCCATCGAGATCCCCTCGCATCCTCGGCACGGGGTGGACCCCGCCGACGTGGAGCGGGCGCTTGAGCGCTTCGACATCAGCGCCTGCATCTTTACCCCCAATTTCAACAATCCCGACGGTTCCCTGACTTCGGACAGCGCCAAGCGCGAAATCGTGGAACTTCTGGCCAGACGGGAAATACCGCTCATCGAGGACGATGTGGCCGGAGACCTCCATTTTGGTCCGACCCGCCCCACGGTCTTCAAGATGTACGATGCGCAAGGGTTGGTCATTCTATGTTCGTCCCTTTCCAAGACTCTGTGTCCGGGCTACCGCATCGGTTGGATCATGCCGGGCCGGTTTTATCGCGAGGCCTACGAGGTCAAGGCCACCACCAACGTCTGCTCCGCGACCCTCACCCAGGAGGCCGTGGGCCTCTATTTGCGCGAGGGCCGGTATGATCGGCACTTGCGCGGTCTGCGCCGGGCCTTGCAGGAGCAGACACAGTCCATGCAGCTGCACGTCAGCCGCACCTTCCCGGAAGGCACGCGGGTCGGCAGGCCCGAAGGCGGGGGCGTGCTGTGGGTGGAACTGCCGACGGGCGTGGATTCGGTGGAGCTCATGTACCGGGCCAGGGCGGCGGGCATCAGCATCGCCCCCGGCACCATCTTTTCGACCCAGGATCGTTTTTCCGGGCATGTGCGGCTCAACTCCGGCAATCCCTGGACCTCGGAATTGGCGGGCGGGATAGAACGCCTGGGCGGCCTGGTGGCCGAGATGGTCGGCGGGTGAGGCGCGCTTGTGTCATTTTGGCATATTGACGAGGCTTCCGTGCTGGTCGAGGAAACGGGCATGTCCATGAACACCCCCCTTTTTCCCCGTAAACTGTATGTGGAGCCGGCGACCCTGTGCAATCTGGGCTGCGCCATGTGCGTCAAGCATTCCGCGGGCTGGGACTGCGAGGACGCGCTCATGTCCAGGGCGACCTTCGAGGCCCTGACCCCTCTTTTTCCCCATCTGGACACGCTCAACCTGAACGGCATTGGCGAATCCCTGATGCATCCGGAGCTGGCTGCGTTCATCGCCCTTGCCAGGGCCAAAGTGCCAGATGGCTGCGTCATCGGGTTTCAGTCCAACGGCATGCTCCTGACCAGAGGTTTGGCCGGAGAACTCATGGATGCAGGGCTCGACCGGATCTGTTTTTCCGTGGATTCGCCGGATGCGGATCAGCTGGAGCGTTTTCGTGCCGGAGCCGAGCTCGGTCAGGTCGGACAGGCCTTTGAGCTGATGCGCGGAGCAGCAGGCCGCCCGGGGGCGCGGCCTTTGTCGCTTGGCGTGGAGACCGTGGTCAGCGCCCAGAATTATTCCAGTCTCCCTGACATGGTCTCATGGTGTGCGGATCGCGGCGTCGATTTCGTCATCGTGTCCCATGTCCTGCCCTACAATGCCTCCGACGCCCCGCAAAGCCTGTACGTGCCCTTGTCCCGCCGCTGTCTGGATTTTTACCGCGAATGGGAAAAGGTCTTTCACGCCGAAGGGCTGGATGTTTCACATTCCTATACATCCTTTTACGCGGTGTTTCGCACACCGGAGCAACAGCGGCTGGTCGACATCATTCTGGCCATGAAGGAGGACGCGCAGGGACGCGGTCTGCAATTCAGCCTGCCCAATGCCATGAACGTCGATTTCGAGCGCCTGGAGCGCGTTCGCGAGACATTTGCCCGCGCCATGGATGTTGCGCAGGCAAGGGGGATTCGCCTTGATCTGCCCGAAACGGAGGCGCGGGAGCCCCGGGAATGCGCGTTTGTCCGCGATCCGAGCCTGTTCGTGGCGTACGACGGCGCCTTGGCTCCCTGCTATTATCTGTGGCACAGCTATTCGGCCTGGCTGCTTGGCTCCGAGGTGCGCGTCAGGCAGCGGGCCTTCGGCCTGGTACCGGAGGATGATCCTTTGCAGGTCTGGCGGTCTGGGGATTTTGTCCGTTTTCGAGACGAGGCCGTGCGTGAGGAATATGCCCGCTGTGCCGATTGCAGCGTGGTTCCATGCGATCATGTGCAGGGCTTTCCCGCGCCTTTCGCCAAGGACTGCTATGGCCAGACAGTGCCGTGCGGAGTCTGTCCGTGGTCCGGCGGCGGATTTGCCTGCCTGCGATAAAAAAAGGGAGGCGCTGATGGCCTCCCTTCGGTGTCGTGCGTCGGATCTGCGGTGGCTGGTTTTTTTAAAACTCTTGAAATTCACAGGCCGCTTAAAAATGGTGAGATGCAAGGAAGCGAAAAAAGCCAGGCGCGCAGTGTATTGGGCATACATAAGCGGTCTGGCTTTTTTCGCTGACGCATCAGATTGCCGTTTTTAAGCGGACTGTTAGCCCATTGCGGCAGGTCCGGTTTCCTGGGTGCGGATGCGCACGGCGGCGGCGCATTCGAGCACGAAGATCACTCCATCGCCTTCCTTGCCGGTCCGGGCTCCCGCGTTGATGGCCTCCACGGCCTGCTCGGCGAAATCGTCGTTGACTCCGATCTCCAGTCTCAACTTCTTCAGCAGGTTCACTTCCATGACCACGCCTCGGTAAGTTTCGGTGAATCCTTTCTGGCGTCCGCTGCCGAGCACGTTGGTGACGGACATGTTGTAGATTTTCTTGGCGTACAGCTCTTGCTTGACTGCGTTCAGGCACTCGGGCCGGATATATGCTACTACGAGTTTCATGGCGTTATCCCTCTTATTCGTTGGTGAAGATCTGGAAGCCGTTGTAGGATTCCATGCCGTGTTCGGTGATGTCGAGACCCTTGAGTTCTTCTTCCTGGGTGACGCGTACGCCGATGGTCATCTTCAGGATGGTGAACAGGGCCAGACCCGCGCCGAAGGCCCAGGCAAAGACCGCTGCCGCGCCGATGAGCTGCGTGACGAGGATCTCGCTGCCGCCGCCGTAAAAGATGCCCACGTTGTCGCCGTAGCCGGGAGCCGCGAAGAAACCCACCGCAATGGTGCCGAACACGCCGCACACGCCGTGCACGGAGGAGGCGCCGACCGGATCATCGATCTTGAGGACCTGGTCGATGAATTCGATGGAAATGATGACCAGGACGCCGGCCAGCAGGCCGATGATCAGCGAGCCCACGGGAGAGACTTCGTAACAGCCGGCGGTGATGGCCACCAGGCCGGCCAGCGCGCCGTTCAGGGACATGGAGGTGTCCGGCTTGCCGTGCTTGATCCAGGCGAAGATCATGGCGCCAAGAGCACCGGTGCAGGCTGCCATGGCGGTGTTGACCGCGATATAGCCGATGGTGCCGTCAGCGGTGGTGGTGCTGCCGGGGTTGAAGCCGAACCAGCCGAACCAGAGGATGAACACGCCAAGACCGGCCAGGGGGATGTTGTGCCCGGGGATGGCCTTGGCCTTGCCGTCGGCGGTGTACTTGCCCAGACGGGGCCCGACTACGATCGCACCGGCCAGGGCGATCCAGCCGCCTACGGAGTGAACCACGGTGGAGCCTGCGAAGTCGATGAAGCCCATGGCTTCGAGCCAGCCCGCGCCGAGCTCGTCACCACCCCAGAGACTGGCCCATGCCCAGTGTCCGGAGACGGGATAGATGAGGGCCGTGACCGCGATGCTGACGATGATGTAGGCCGAAAATTTGGTCCGCTCGGCAATGCCGCCGGAAATGATTGTCGCTGCCGTGGCCGCGAATACGGACTGGAAGAACAGGAAGGTCAGATCCCATTGTCCGGCTGCGCTGGTCGGATCGACCCCGGACAGGGCAAAGCCGCTGGAACCGAAGAAACCCGCGATGTCCTGGCCGAACATGATGCCGAATCCAACCAGGAAGAATACCGGCACGCCGGCGGAAAAATCGAGCAGGTTTTTCATGAGGATGTTGCCGGCGTTCTTGGCGCGGGAAAAACCCATTTCTACCAGGGCGAAGCCCGGCTGCATGAACATGACCAGAATGGCCGCGATCAGGGTCCAGAGCAGGTTGCCGTGCTCCTGCGAGAGCGCTTCGCCTTCGGCAAAGGCCATGGCGGGGGTGAAGGTTGCAAGCAATAGGGTCAAGGCCCAGACTTTTGGTCTGAGCAGGGCGGTTGTTTGTTTTTTCTCTTCGAACATGATGACCTCCGTGGTGGTGAGTGTTGATACCTCCACAAAAGCACAGGGGATGCCAAAGTTGTTAACAATCTGTTTTTTAATACTATGTTCTGTTTCAGCATGCGTTCTCCTGCGGTATTTGTTATTTTTTGAGCCTTTTTTTCGGGTAGATTTCGTTGTAAATTAACATTTATGTATAATAACGTGTGAATGTTCTTGTGGTTCCGCTTCTCTGCCGTTAGTTTTGTGATGGCTTTATGCTTTCTCTTTTATTTCAGCATATTAATTTTTTTTCCAATTTTGAAATACGTTTGGCGATCGCGTCCCTGTCGTCGCGCTCTGGATTTTCTTTTCAGACAAGCCAAATTTCACCGAATACTCCCTTTTTGATAAATCTGCCTCTCGCGGAAGCACTTGCCCGGGCGCTCATTTCGATTTTTGCGTCGAGTTGTCATGTCATATGTCGCTTTACGCCGACAAATTTGTTTATTTTTACAAAATAGTCGTCAGGCTTGGTGTCGCTGTTTTACAAAAAAAGACAATTTGTCGTTTGTTCTGTACGAAATTGTATTGAAATGAATTTCTGTTGCTCAGTCTGTTTTCTCAATACCCTGATATGAAATGATTTTTTCCTGTGGCACCGTCCTTGCTCATATCCGACAAAAATGGAGGTGCATTGTGAATCCGACAGATACCGCTTTTATCATCATTTGTGCTGCCCTGGTCATGTTCATGACCCCAGGGCTCGCCCTCTTCTACGCGGGCATGACCCGTTCCAAGAACGCCCTGGGAACCATAATGCAGAGTTTTGCCGCCCTTGGCGTCATCACCCTGGTCTGGATTTTCTGGGGATATTCCCTGTCGTTCGGTACTGACATGAACGGCCTCATCGGCGGGCTGGACTTTGTGGGGATGGCCGGAGTCGGCATGGAACCGCACGAGTCCATAGCCACCAATCTTCCGCACATGGTCTTCATGATCTTTCAGTGCATGTTCGCCATCATCACCCCCGCCCTGATCTCCGGCGCCTTTGCCGAGCGTATGCGTTTTTCCGCCTTTATCATTTTCATCATCCTGTGGTGTACGTTCGTCTATGCTCCTTTGTGCCACTGGGTCTGGGGCGGCGGCTGGATGGCCCAGATGGGCGCCATGGATTTTGCGGGTGGAGCGGTCGTACACATGAGCTCGGCCAGCGCGGCCCTGGCCGCGGTTCTGGTCATCGGCAAGCGCAAGGGCTACGGCAAGCGCTCCTTCTTGCCGCACAACCTGCCCATGACCATGATCGGTACGGCGCTCCTGTGGTTCGGCTGGTTCGGTTTCAACGCCGGCAGCGCCCTGGCCGCCGACGGCCTGGCCGGCAACGCCTTTGTGACCACTCACATCGCGGCCGCCACTGCCATGCTTGCCTGGGTGTTCGCGGAATGGAAGTTTCACGGCAAACCCACAACCCTGGGCGCGGCTTCCGGCGCGGTGGCAGGGCTTGTGGCCATTACTCCGGCGGCAGGTTTTGTCGGCATCATGGCTTCCGTGCTCATTGGGCTTGGCGCTGGCGTGCTGTGCTACTTCGGCGTGAGCCTCAAGGCCCGCTTCGGCTACGACGACAGTCTTGACGTGGTCGGCATTCACGGAGTGGGCGGAGTCTGGGGCGCCTTGGCCACCGGTCTTTTCGCCAGCCAAGCCATAAACCCGGCCGGATTCAACGGTCTCTTCTACGGCAATCCCGGCCAGCTCTGGATTCAGTTTGTATCCGTCGTGGCCACCTGTGCCTTTTCATTTGTCGTATCCTATGTTTTGCTCAAGATCGTTAACGCCATCGTGCCCATTCGTGTCACCGAAGAAGAGGAAGAGGCCGGCCTTGACGTGGCCATTCACAGCGAATCCGCTTACCAGGCCTGATTTGCCAACCACTTGAGGAGGAATCATGAAACGAGTAGAAATAATCACCCGGCCCTACAAGCTGGACGAAATCAAGGAAGCCCTGACGGGCATGGGCATTCAGGGCATGACGGTCACCGACGTGCGGGGGTTTGGACGCCAGCGCGGCCACAAGGAAGTCTATCGCGGGGCCGAATATCAGGTCGACTTCGTGTCCAAGGTCAAGATCGAGATAGTCATCGACGACGACATGCTTGATCAGACCCTGGAGGTCATCCAGCAGGCCGCCAAGACCGGCAAGATCGGCGACGGCAAGATCTTTGTCTCCACCATCGACAACGCCATCCGCATCCGCACCGGAGAATCCGGCGGATCGGCCCTCTAGGAACGGGCAGCTTCGGCTGCCCATTCTCGACATGAGCATCGAAACCTTACGCCTGGCCCGGGACCTTTACCGCAACGTGAATGCGGACCCGGGCCATTCTCCTGCCTGGTTCTCCGCGTGCATGGATGATTGGGTACGCACGGCCTGTCAAAGTCGCCTCGACTCCGGCGGGGGGACGCTGGTCCTGGCCCTAGGCGGGTATGGTCGCTCCCGGCTTTTCCCTTATTCAGACATCGACCTTCTGGTCTGCCTGCCCGAATCGGGCGCTCCCGATCCCGAGCTTCTGGCCCAGGACCTGTTTCTTCCGCTGTGGGACAGCGGTTTTGACGTCGGGCACGGCATCAGGACCGTCTCCGAGACCATCGACCTGGCCGCCGCCGATTTCGAAGTTCTGTGCTCGCTCCTCGATGCCCGGCTGCTGTATGGCTCCGCGGATCTGTTTTCCGATTTTCAGACTGCCGTTGCGCGGGATCTTGTCATTCCCCTTCGCGCGGAACTTTTCTCCTGGCTCGCCGGACGTCATGAGGCGCGGCACGAGCGCTTCGGCGATACCGCGCATCTCTTGTCCCCAAGCCTCAAGGAGGGCCGGGGAGGGCAGCGCGATCACCAGACTACGCAGTGGCTGGAAACCTTGTGCCGCATGGGGGGGGATTCGTGGCCCCTTCTTTCGGCTTCCGAGCGGGAAGCATTGTCGCGCAGCGCCGATTTCATTTCAATGGCAAGAGTGGCTCTGCATCGCGTCAGCAAGCGCAAGAATGATGTCCTGCATCTGGAACTGCAGCCCGAGATAGCGCAGCTCATCGGCTATGGTCCGGCCACCGACAGGGATTCGGTGGAAAGGTTTCTCTCCGGGCTGCACAAGGCCATGGCCGAAACGAGGCTGCTTTGCCGGCTCTGCCTGGACAAGGCGCGGGTTCTCGCCGGAGGCGCTGCTTCCGGGAAACCCAGCGCCCCGGCCGGCCTTGATTTTTCCATTCTTGTCGCCGATCCGGCCAACGTCTTGGAATTGTTCCGGCACAGCGCGCAGACCGGGATTCCCATTGGCTGGCATACTCGGCGCATTATCCAGGACCGTTTTCCCGCCTTGTCCCTGGACCTGAACTGGCAGAAGCCCATTGTCTCGCGTTTCGAAGAGATTCTGTGCAGCGCGCACGCCGGGCACGCTCTCGACCAGATGCTTGAGGTCGGTTTCTTGAACCTTTTTGTGCCCGAGTTTTCGGCCATCGAGCATCTGGTCCAATTTGACGCCTATCACAAGCTTCCAGCCGGTCCGCATCTGGTCGAGACGGTGCGCAATCTTGCGGCCTTCGACCAGGATCATGAATTTATGGGTGATTTTCTGCACTCCCTGCGCAGCGATCCCTGTCTGCGCTGGGCCGCGCTGCTGCACGACATCGGCAAGGGTAACGGGGATCACGCCGTCAAGGGCGCGCGGCTCTCGCGTCTCATTCTTGAGCGTTTGGGATATGGCGATAATTTTGTTCAGGAATGCGCCTTTCTGATCGAACACCATCTGCTTCTGGTGCATACCGCCACGCGTCACGATCTGGGAGAGGAGTCCGTCGTCATGGAACTTGCCCAGACGCTTGGCAGCGTGAGGCGCCTCGACCTGCTGACCCTGTTGACCTGGGCCGACTCCATGGCCACCGGCCCCAAGGCCTGGAATCCATGGATCGAGAATCTTTTGCGGGAAACCTATTTCAAGACGCGCAAGGTCCTTGAATATGGATTAATGTCCGATGAAACCCTCGTGCACAGGCTCAGCACCCTGCGCGATGCCCTGCGCTCCAGCCGTCCTGCCCATTTTTCCATCCGCGATTTCGAGCGCTTTCTCTCCGTCATGCCCGCCAGGTACCTGATGCAGACCGCGCCCAAGCGCATCATCGAGCATATCGAGCAGGTCCATGCTTTTCGTGAATGCCCTGATTGCGGACCGTTTCACCTTTCGTGGGAGCACAGGCCCCATTCAAGGTCGTTGCGCGTCACGCTGGTCTCCACCGACCGCCCCGGGCTCTTTGCCCGAGTGTGCGCGGCCCTGGTCCGGCATGGGATGTCCGTGCTTGGCGCGGAACTTTGTGTCTGGGATGACAAGACGGTCGTGGACGTGTTCTGGGTCACCGAACCTCTGGACATGCTTTATGCCGACCAGACGGTCGAAGCCGTTCAATCCAGCCTTTTTGGCCTGCTTGCCGACGAGAACAGGCTGGATCAGCTCCCTGTGCAGATCACCACGCGACTCCGGAAGGTTTTCGCACTGGACCGCGATCTGGTCAGCGTTCGCCTCGACAACGGCGTTTCGGATTTTTATACGGTGCTTTCCATTGAAGCTCCGGATGTGCCCGGACTTCTGGCCACGGTTTCGCTTTGCCTTTACCGGCTTGGCGTTGACCTCGTCTTTGCCAAGATCGCGACGCAAAAAGACAAGGCCATGGACATTCTGCACATCCGCGAAGGCGGGGAAAAGATTCCCGACTCCGAGTGCGAATCCCTTGAACGCTCCCTGTGCCTGCTCATCCGCAGCCTGTACGCCTGAAGTTCTATGAGTGATTGGGTTGCCCGATCCAGTCTTCCAAGGTCACGGGTTCCGAGAGGCATTGATACCTCGGTTCCCAGTCGCACCTGGCCTTGATCTCGGCGCCATGCTGGATGATGGAAATGGGACGGTCCGAGCTGACCACGACCAGGATGACCTGATTGTGTTCGGCCGTGAACCTGAGGGCGGAGTTGTATCTGGCTCCACGGGCGCGGTTTTCTCCGGCTACCGCGCGGCCATCGAGCAGGGACGCGAATGCGTGCAGCTTGAGGTACATCATGTCGATGTGCAGCGCCCCGTCCACCTTGGCCAGCGAGGTCGCCAGATCAAGGTCCATGTGGCGCTTCAGATCAAGCGGCGTTTCCAGATGCTGCCCCGAGATGTTGGCCAGTGGGCTTCCGAAGTCGAGCACCAGGGCGCAGCCGTGTTTTCTTTCCTGGGCGCTGCGCACCAGCGTGCTGACCACCTTCATGATGGTGTAGAGCTTGCTCGAATCAAGGTTCAGTTCAAGCAGCACCTCTTCCAGCTGTACCAGATTGGCTTGTCTGGTGGAGGAGTGGAACCCGCCGTCGGAAAAGCTGCATATGGTTTCGTCCTGGACCTTGATGAAGCCATGATTCCCGCGATATTCCGCGGTCACGGAAAAGTCCGGCATCCGGCCCGTGCCGATGCCGATGATTTTCTGTCCGTTGCTGACCAGTTTGTGCTTGTTACCTTCCACGGCCTGCAGGAGCTTTCGGGTGTGCTTGAAATCCTTCATGGCAGGTCTTTCGAAATCGCCGAAGGTGGCCAGATAATGGATTCGGTGCACTTGAGATGGCTCGACGAAAATGAGATCGCCAAAGGCCCATTTGCCTTCTTCCTGGGTCTTCGAAATGTTCAGGACCGAGTCCAGTATGGGGTAGATGCGCAACCGCGTGTCCGGGCCCAGGCTCAGATTGCGCATGTCGACGATGTGATCCCGGACGGCGTGGGTCGCAAAATTTTGCAGTACATATCCCGACGTCTCAAGGTCCGTGATGCTTTTTGTTCCCAGATCCTGGGACAGGAGTCTGCATGCGTATTCCAGCCAGCGCTGCGTGGGACCGGTTGAACACATGTCCACATGGTGCTCACTGAACCATGTCTGGTAGAACATGTTGTGAAAATGACCACCATGGGCGATTATTCCAGCCAGTTCCGGGTTGTCGAACTGTCCTGGGTCATGCTCTCCATCCCCGGAAGGGTCCTGCATCCATTGTCCATGCCTGAGGTAGAGTTCCTCCAGGCGCGGCTCGTGTCCGCGCAGCAGATCACAGGGGTCATAGATGCGGAGCGGGCTGTTCCTGTTCAATGCATAAATCAGCGCGGCCCGGCTTGGCCCCGAGAACCTGCCCAGTCCATTGCACAAACCATCGTGAATCTGGTCGATGCATTTGATCAAAAACAGTTCTTCCATGAGTATCTTCCGGTATTTTTTCTTTTTTTGCTATCTCAGGCAAAGTTTTCGGTCAACGCATCCTTTGTGAAGGCCCTTGCTCCCTTTTGTTCTGCGCTTAGATTGTACCTTGAAAAGCAAGGAGGCTCACATGCATGAAGTCAGTCTGAATCGCGTCATTACGGATTATCTCACCGGCCGGGAGATCATGGATACCACGTATGAGGACTTGCGGCAGGCTCTGGCCAAGCTGCTGGTTGAAGACAGGAAGTATCCCCGTGAGAATATCCGCTCAAAATATGTCCTGGATTACTCGATAAACGGAGAGCCGCATTCGGTCGCCATCGATCTGGCGGTCTTTTCCCCTGCGGGTGAGCCGCTTTTGGCCCTGGTGTTCTGCCCCGGAGAGGTCGGAACCTTTGTGAGAGAGAGTGTCGCAGCGGCCCGCATTCATCTGCCGTCTCCCTTTCCGCTGGTCATCGTGACGGATTCGATGGAATTGCTGCTGGTGGAGACCAAGACCTCCGAGGTGATCGGGAGCGGCTTCAATGCAGTGCCCCGGTGGAGTGAGCTGCCAGGCCTCGCCCAGGCGCATCCTTGCCCATTGCCGGGTGAGGACCGGCTGGACAAGGAGCGCAGGATACTTGCCGCCTATGACGGTCTGGGCGGGCCTTGCTGCGGCAGTGAATGCGGCATCTAGGTGGTCATGCGGCCTATCGGCGGGAACGAGCACCATTTTTCCTGTTGCGCCGAAGGCCAGGACGCCAGGGTTTCGGTGAGTTCCTCCTGGGTGATGCCTACCGCGCCGACCTGTCCGACCACCAGTCCGGCGGCGCAATTGGCCAGTATGCAGGAGCTGAGCAGATCGAGGCCTGAGCTCAGGCCAAGGGCAATGACCGCGATGACGGTATCTCCCGCACCGGTCACGTCGAAGACCTTCTTGGCCGTGGTTGGCAGGTGAAAGACCCCCTGGCCGGGCAGGAATACAGCCATGCCCTCCGCGCCCAGGGTGATGACCAGGCTTTGCAGTCCCCGTTGCGTGATGATCCTTTTGCCCGCCTCAAGTATTTCCTCGCGGGTTGTAATGGCCATCTCGGCGCCTTCGGATGCTTCCTTCTTGTTCGGCGTCATGCAGTAAAGATCCTCGTAGTGAGGGAAATTGCATGTCTTGGGATCCAGAATGATTTTTTGGTCCGGCTTTTTCCGTTCGCGCAGCCAGTTCAGGAATTCTCCTGAAATGACGCCCTTGCCGTAGTCGGAGAGGATGATCGTATCAAAACCGTCGAGCCGGCTTTCCACTGTTTCCAGAAGCGACGAGAATTCCCCTGCATCGAGGGGCCGGTTCGTTTCCCTGTCCACGCGCAGCATCTGTTGGTGCTGGGCCATGATACGGGTCTTCAGTGTCGTTTCACGTGATGCCGACCGGATAAGATGACTTTCAACGCCGAGCGTGCCGCAGAGGTCCTGCAGGTTGTCTCCATAGAGATCCTGGCCGCAAATGCTCACCAGGGTGGGGCACCCGCCAAGGGTGGCCACGTTCTGGGCCACATTGCCGGCGCCGCCGATCTTGAAGACCTGTTCGGTGATTTTGACTATGGGCACGGGCGCTTCGGGCGAAATTCTTTCAACCAGCCCCTTTTGATACTGATCGAGCATGATGTCGCCGATGATGAGCACCTTGGAGCCGATCATACGCGAGGCATTGAACGCCAGATTCATATTTCCTGCTCCTTTGCCATTCGTTCAAGGAAAGACGCTATTTTTTCCCTTTCTTCGTTGCTTGCGTAAGCGAACACGATTTTTCCTTTTTTTGGCGTTCCCGAGTGTTTGACGGTGAAGGTGCCTGCCAGGGCCTTGACCACGTCCGCTATGTCTTCGGCCATGGGTTTGGCGCGGCGCGGTTTTTCTTCTTCCGGCTCGTTCTGGTTTTTGATTTTTTTGACCAGCTCTTCCGTGGCGCGCACGTTCAGATTCTTTTGCAGAATCTTTTCAGCCAAGCGGGTCATGCTCTCGGGATCATCGAGCCCGAGCAGCGCCCTGGCGTGTCCGGCGGAGAGGGCATTGGTCTCCAGAAGGTTCTGCACTTTTTCGGGCAGCTTCAGGAGCCGAAGGCTGTTGGTCACGGCGGGTCTGCTTTTGCCGATCTTGTCGGCCAGCTCTTCCTGGGTGATCTTGAAATGTTCCTTGATCTGCCCCAGAGCCCGCGCTTCCTCGATCGGGTTGAGATCCTCGCGCTGCAGGTTTTCGATGAGCGCGATGGCCATGCTTTCATGGTCGTCCATGCGCCGGACTATGCAGTCGATGGTATCAAGCCCGGCCATGCGGCAGGCCCGCCAGCGCCTTTCCCCGGCCACGAGTTCGTAGTGTCCCGTTGGCAGCGGTCTGACCAGCACCGGCTGGATCAGGCCCTGGCTCTTGATGGAGGCGGCCAGCTCTTCCAGCGCCGCCTGGTCGAAGTGGTGGCGTGGCTGGTGGATGTTGGGCTCAAGCGCGTTTATGTCCAGCGTCACTATTTCTGCTTCGTGTTCGGGTTCGACATTGCGGCTTTTGATGAGTACATCAAGCCCGCGACCGAGCCCGCGTTTTTTCATGGTCATGCTTTACCCGCGGATGTTTGCGTCAAGGGCCGTTGACCCCTGGCGATTCGTATTTAAAGACAGATGATTGTCCAAACCTTCAACTTCCGGAGTCACTGTGAACAAGGATACGGCCATCAGATACGTAGTCGATGCCAAGGGTGCGCCCCAGGGTGTTTTTATCGAAGAGGAAATGTGGCAGCATGTATGCCGGCATGTTCTCTCCGTAGTGGAGAAGCTCTATCCCTCGGTAGATCCCATTGTCGAACCCATGGCTGACCTGCAGCTCCTCGAAAAATATTGGGACCTCCGTTACGAGCTGCCCACCGACGTGACGTGTGAAACCTGCGGATCAACCACCGAGGACTGGAAGGCCGACGAACCCCGCAAGTTCATGCTGCGTGCCGCCAACATGGGCGGGCTGCTTGCATTCCAGTGTGTCGCTTGCAAGTCGCGCATCACCAAACGCCATTTCAAGGACAAGGTCACCGTGACCTGCACGCCTCAGGTCGCCTGCTCCTGCGATTGACCCAGCTTCTTGTCGATCAGTTCCTGGGCCAGCGTGATATAGGACTGGGTTCCCATGGACCTGATGTCGTAGAGTATGGCTGGAAGGCCATGGCTCGGCGCCTCCGACAGGCGCACGTTTCTCGGTATCGATGTTGTGAACACAAGCTCTTTGAAGTGGTCGCGCACCTCGCGTTCGACCATGAATGAGAGCTTGTTGCGTTTGTCGAACATGGTCAAAAGTATGCCCAGGATGTCGAGGTCGGGATTCAGCCTTTCCTTGACCAGTCCGTAGGTTTTCATGAGCTGTGCGATTCCTTCCAGCGCGTAGTATTCGCATTGAAGCGGAACGAGCAGCCATCTGGCCGCGCACAGGGCGTTGATGGTGATCAGCCCCAGTGATGGAGGACAGTCGATCAGGATGTAGTCGTACTCCGGGCTCAGCAGTTTCACGATGCCGCGCAGTATGAATTCCCTGTCCTTCTCTTCGCCAAGTTCGATCTCCGCGCCTACCAGGTCCGGCGTTGAAGGGAGTATTTTCAGGAATTCCATGTCGGAATCAACGATGCCCTTGCGTGCCTCTTCCGGAGAGAAAAGGGCCTGGTAGATCGAACTTTGCACCTGGCTCACGTCGACGCCAAGGCCGCTTGAAGCATTGGCCTGCGGGTCGCAATCAATGACCAGTACGCGCTGTTCCATGGCCGCCAGTGATGCCGCAAGATTAACGGTGGTGGTGGTTTTGCCCACCCCGCCTTTCTGATTTGCCAAAACGATTGTCTGCGCCAAAAGTCTTCCCTCCAGATCCTGTTGTTTCACGGGGAACTAAGGACGGTAGTAATCTTTGTACCAGGCGATGAACTTCTCTATTCCTTCCTCGATGCTTGTGGATGGCTTGAATCCGACTTCCTTGATCAGGTCATCGATGTTGGCGTAGGTCGCCGGCACGTCTCCGGGCTGGATATCCATGTAGTTGCGCACGGCTTTTTGGCCCAGGGCATTCTCAAGCACGGTGATGAACTGCTCAAGTTCCACGGTGTTGTTGTTGCCGATGTTGTAGAGCTTGTAAGGCGCGGGGGAGGTGCTCGGGTCGGGATTCTTGCCGTCCCATGCCGGATTGTCTGCCGGAACATGACTCACGATCCGGAACACGCCCTCGACGATGTCGTCGATGTAGGTGAAGTCCCTGCGCATCTTGCCATGATTGAAGACGTTGATCGGCTTTCCTTCGCAGATAGCCTTGGTGAAGAGGTACAGCGCCATGTCGGGGCGCCCCCAGGGGCCGTACACCGTGAAGAAGCGCAGACCTGTGGTCGGCAGCTTGTAAAGGTATGAATAGGTGTGCGCCATCAGTTCGTTTGATTTCTTGCTGGCCGCGTACAGACTCACGGGATGGTCCACATTGTCGTGGACGGAAAAGGGCATGGATGTGTTCAGCCCGTAAACCGAGCTCGACGAGGCGTACACCAGGTGCTTCGTACCGTTGTGGCGGCAGCATTCCAGCAGGTTTGCAAAGCCTACTATATTGGAATCAATGTAGGATTTCGGGTTCAGAAGGGAGTATCTGACACCCGCCTGAGCCGCCAGATTGACCACGTGTGTAAACTCGTTGGCCTTGAAATATGCATCCAGGGCTACGCCGTCAGCGAGGTCGATGGGCTCGAAATGGAAATTTGAATCCTGTTGCAGAAGCTTCAGGCGGTCTTTTTTCAAGTCCACCGAGTAGTAGTCATTGAGGTTGTCCAGGCCAAATACGGAAGTTCCCGCGGCAAGAAAGCGTTTGGCGAGGTGAAAACCGATAAATCCCGCCGCGCCCGTGATAAGAATTTTCATGCAATGCTCCATGTGAAACAAAATATGAAAAACATCTAACCTAAGGCTGTTTGGTGGGCAATACGGAATTTGAGATGTGCGGTTGCTTTTTTGTGAATTGAATTTTTAAGGCCCCGTCAGGAGCGGGCGATCAGATGCTCTGCAGGATTTTCCAGGCTTCATTTTTGACTTGCTGGTTGCCTTGCGCCATCTCTTCCAGGCTTGGCAGGGTTACGACCGGGCAGTCTGATTGTCCCAGAAGATTTTTGATACGGGCGTGAACCGTTTCATCAGTTGATTTGCGGTCCAGGAAGAGCAGGATCCGTTGCGGCCTGAAGTGATCCAGTCCTTTGCGGAAAGTTCCGGAGTCCAGATCGAGGGGCCATGAGCTGATATCCCCGGCTTGCCATTTGAGGTGCAGGCAGACGGACTCCTGGATTTTTTTGAAGACGACCAGGCGGGGCGGATTTGTCGCCTTTTGCATGTCTTCATAGAGCCCGAGGTACGTCCACATGGAGCGAACCGGTGATTGTTTCCCGTGAAACAATGACCGTAGTAAAATGGGAAGCGGTTCACTTGCGGGTGAAGACGGTTTTTGGACTGTTGGGTTTTGGCTTGGCGTTTCAGGTCTTGGAGCCGCCTTCAAAGGTGCCGGCGCTGGCGGCGTCTCTTCGGCCGCCTCTGTCCGGGGAAGCAGGACATGGGTGACACCAAGACGCTTCAGGGTGCGCTGGGCTTCGGTCAGGGTGTGTTCATTGAGATCCAATCCCAAATCCTCCAGGCAATTTCAGTTTTGGGCAGCTGCGGCCACGCTTCCTGTCGGCCGTGTCGATCCATGACCAAAACCCTGTTGGTGCATGATGCAAAGCCGGCACCGGCCTCGTCTATGGGATTGGCTACGAGCAGATCAAGATTTTTTTTGGCGAGCTTCAGCGCGGCATTCTTTTCGAGGTCTTGCGCTTCAGCGGCAAAGCCGATGGTTTGTTGCCATGATTTTTTGGCGTTGCTCAGGGTTGCGAGGATGTCAGGGTTGGGCTCAAAAGTCAGGCTCAGGGTTTCTCCGCTCTTTTTGAATTTGCCCGTGGAGCAGGCCGGAGGACGAAAGTCAGCCACGGCTGCCGTGAAGCATCCGATGTCCTGCGTTGGAAAAATGTCCTGGGCGGCTTCAAACATGTCACGGGCCGTGACCACGGGCACGCGCTGGATCATGGACGGCAGGGCGATTTCCGCCGGGCCGGTGATGGCGGTGACTTCGGCGCCGCGCAGGGCCGCAGCGACGGCCAGGCTGGCCCCCATGATTCCGCTTGAGGGATTGGACCAGAAGCGGGCCTTGTCAAAGTATTCTCTGGTTGGGCCGAGCGTAATCATGATTTTCTTGCCGCTAAGGTCCTGAGGCGAAAGCGCGGCCAGGGTACGGATGAAAATCTCGTCCAGTGGGGCAAGCCTGCCCTGACCCGTGTCACCGCAGGCGACATTGCCGCATTCGGGTTCAATGAGCGTAACGCCGCGTTCACCTAGCACGGACCAGTTGTGGCGGGTTGCCGGGGCGCTCCACATACGCGGGTTCATGGCCGGAGCCACCAGCACCGGGCCGGAGTAGGCCAAAAGCTGACAGCTGAGCAGGTCGTCGGCGATGCCGCAGGCCATTTTGGCGATCATGTTCGCAGTCGTTGGAACAACGACAAAGGCATCGGCCACCGATGGTTCGAGATGATCGAAATTGGCGCCACTGGAAAACATGTCGGTGTAGAGAGGATCAGCTCCGAGCGCCCCAAAGGAAAGGTCGGTCACGAATTTGCGGGCCGATTCCGTCAGGGTCACTCCGACTTGAAGGTGCAAATGCAAAAAGGCCCTGGTCAGATCCAGGGCCTTGTATGCTGCAATGGAGCCGGTGACTCCCAGGTGGATACGTTTCCCGTGAAACGTGTCGAACAGGTAGTGTGCGGGAATCACTGCGACAACGTCCTTTCGGAGTCCAGGCCCGTTCCCGCTGGCGGGTAGGTCTGGTAAGGATCAGCGGGGGGCGGGGTGCCGATGGAATAGGCAGGTTCGCTGCTGCCCGCGACCTTGGGGGATACCTTGATCTCAAGCCACGTGTACCACATGGGGCTTTCCTCGATGGTAATCATGCAGACGCGATTTTCTTTTGTAAAAACAAGGTGATAGCGCTGGTATTTCTGGTAGGTGACCATGGTCCAGCCGTCTTTGGGCATGGTGTTGAAGAAAAAGTCGAAAAGCGAAATGGGTTCGGCTCGGCCGCGAAAGACGATGGTTCCGTACTTGCCGCTTTCCATGGGAGAAATGGCAGACTTTTTGGTCTGAATCTCCATTTCTTCGGGTACGCGAATGTCTTTGAAATCATAGTAGAAACTGTTTTGTGTCGGGGCGGCTCCGGGATCTTCGGAGGTGGTGCCGTTAAAGGTGGCGCAACCCCACGAAGATAGCAGCAAGGCTACAAGAATCAGTTTAAGATAACGCATGAGTGTAATCCTTTCAGGAACGTTAAAATTGGAGATCGCAAGTTCTTGGGCTGAAAATCTAGCAACATCGGCAGTGAGATCAAGTTTTTTTTAAGAGCCGGCACTTTCTTCAAGCCGCCTGGCCTTGGCCGCTTCGTCAAGCCAACCCCCGTCTTCCAGGGATTGTGCGGCCAGAGCGTACATGCGGTGTGTTCCCTCCGTGTACACGGCGTGGATCAGTTCCTCTGCATATCCCTTGAAAACGCCGTGAACGAGATCGCTTTGAGCGTAAAGAAATCGGGCCAGCAGAGGGTTTTCATGGTGGAGGGGAAGATATAGGATGAAAAGGCGCTTGCAATGGAAGATGATGAAACGAATGCGGCGAACCTCGCGCTCTATGCTTTCCGAAGTCTGCCTGATGACCGCATAGAGTTCCGAACCGATATGCTGCTCTTCCGGCGTGAGCCCGACGCCCTGCTGCAGTTGCTTGAAGCGGGGCTTGTAGTTCATCTGCTGGTAGGCGTCTTCCTTGAGCTTTATGCACTCGTGGAAGATGTAGCCCAGCGCCCAGTCCAGGTACTCGCCGAAAACCGCGAAGGATGTCCTCTCTTCGTTGCGGAAAAGCAGATGGGAGGTGTCTTTGAGCCTCCAGAGCAGGCCCTTGCTGTTTTGGCGGCCGAGCATGTCGTCAAAGAAATGGAAGCTCACGGACCCGCTTGCGTCGTACTCGGAAAAATGATTTTCCAAAGCACTGGCGATCTGGCAGAAATCGCGCAGAACGTCGCGTACGAAGGAATCATGTTTGGACTTGAGCCAGCTTTTGGACATTGCACATCCCGTACTCATTTTTCGCGACATGTACGGCACCCCCAGACATCCGTCAAACCCACAAGAATCGATGAATACCGAACAAAAAATCATTTCTCCCGAACAAATTGCAAGGCCAGGCGGCAAGGTCGTGTTCACCAATGGCTGCTTCGACATCATCCACCCGGGCCATGTGGACTATCTGGAGCGGGCCAGGAGCATGGGCTCCTGCCTGGTCGTCGGCCTCAACAGCGACGCTTCGGTCAGGCGCCTAAAAGGCGCGCTGCGGCCGGTCAACGAACAGCAAAGCCGGGCGCGGGTGCTGGCGGCCCTGGCCTGCGTGGATTTCGTCATCATCTTCGACGAGGACACGCCTCTTGAACTGATCCGCAAGGTCCGCCCGGACGTGCTGGTCAAGGGCGGGGACTGGAGCGTAGACCGGATAGTGGGGCGAGAGGAGGTGGAGGCGGCGGGAGGGACGGTCTGCTCCATCCCGCTGTTGGCCGGATATTCAACCACGGGGACGGTAGAACGCATCGTGGCCATGCATCAAAGAGGCGGCAATGGATAGCTTGAACACAAAGCGCGTGGTCTATTCCCTGACGTATCTGCTGGAGATTCTGACCGACGCGGGCGAGATAAGCGAGGCGCAGGCCCGGATCATCATGGACCACGCCGTCAAGAACGGGATCAACGTGGAGGGGCCGGACGGAATCGACGACCTCATCCGCTTCAATATCCGAAAGCCCCCCAAAGAACCCGGACACCCGGAAGCGCGCATCACCGAGGATGTCATCCTGAAGGCCGTGGCGCGCCGGGAGGGGCTTGAGTTTCGCCGGGTGGACCCCTTTGATCTGGATCTTGAGGTCACCACCAAGACCATCTCCGAGAGTTTCGCCCGGATGAATACCCTGGTGCCGATCATGATCCGCGACGGCGAGCTTGAGCTTGCGGTCTTCAATCCTTTCCGGCCGGAGCTGTGGCAGGACATGGAGCGCGTCAGCGACCTGCCCTACAGGGTGTTCCTGAGCACCCGTCAGGACATCAACCGGCTCATCGACGATTATTACCAGTTCCGGACAGCCATCCAGGCCGCGCAGATCGAGTTCATGGACTCAAGCGAAATCGGCAATCTCGAAGCGCGGGTCAAGGTCTCGGAAAAATCCGACCCCGAATCGCAGCGGCACATCATAAAGGCCGTGGACTATCTGCTGCGCTCGGCTCTGCGCGAGCGCGCCAGCGACATCCACATCGAGCCCAAGAGGGATTTCGCGCTGATCCGGTTTCGCATCGACGGCATCCTGCATGATCTGCACAGGCTACCCATGACCGTGCATCTGGCCATGATAAACCGTTTGAAGGGGATGAGCCGGCTTGACATCTCCGAGAAGCGCAGGCCCCAGGATGGGCGCGTGCAGCTGGTCCTGGCCGGAGTGCCGACGGACGTGCGCGTTTCGACCATTCCGGTGGCCTTTGGCGAAAAGATGGTGCTGCGGCTCCTGTCCAGCGACAGCACGCTCAAGAATCTCGAAGAGCTGGGCATGGGGCCCGATCATTACGCGACCTACAGCAAGTTTCTGGGAAAGACCTACGGTCTCATCCTGGTCACCGGCCCCACGGGGAGCGGCAAGTCTACCACGCTGTACTCGACCCTGAAGGTGCTGGCCAATCCCCAGGTCAACGTGGTCACGCTAGAAGACCCCATCGAGATGGTGGTCGACGATTTCAACCAGATCGGCGTGCAGTCCAAGATCGGCGTGACCTTCGGGCAGATGCTGCGCCACATCCTGCGTCAGGACCCCGACATCATCATGATCGGCGAGATGCGCGACCTCGAGACCGCCGAGCAGGCCATGCAGTCGGCCCTGACCGGGCATATCGTCTTCTCGACCCTGCACACCAACGACGCCAGCGCCGCCCTGACCCGCTTGCTGGACCTTGGCCTTGACGCCTATCTCATCAATGCAGCCGTCATCGGCTGCATCGCCCAGCGCCTGGTGCGCAACATCTGCCTGCACTGCAAGGTGCAGTACACGCCGGATTACGAGGAGATAAAGGCCCTGGGGCTGGACAGCTACATCCGTCCGGGACAGGCCTTGTGGAAGGGGCGCGGGTGCGACCACTGCCGGCAGACGGGCTATTACGGGCGAACCGGCATCTTTGAGATCCTGCCCTACGACACCGAGGTCAAGGACGCCATCCGCAAGAACATCGATCTTGGCGATCTGCGTGAAATGGTCCGCAAAAAAGGGGTTCGGTCCCTGTTCGACGACGGCATGGCGAGGGTGGTGCAGGGCGTGACGACGGTGGAGGAGGTTTTGCGCGTGGCCGGGGGCTCCGTCGATTAGGTACGGGGCTTTACGGACTTAGGAAGATTCTTGCCGGTCAGTTTTTTTATGTCCTCGAATGCCTGATCCAGGGTGGAGCGTTCTCCGACGCTTTGCTGCAGAAAAGAGCGGATGGGATGGACCATGCCCAGGGCCTGGTCGATTTCCGGATTAGAACCGGGGGCGTAGGCGCCGATGTTGACCATGTCCTCGACACGCTGAAAGGTGGCCATCATGCGGACCAGGTCCCGTCCGGCGGCGATTACAGGCGCGGGAGCGACGTCGGGCGCCAGACGGCTGACGCTCTTGAGCACGTCGATGGAAGGGTAGTGCCCCTGGTCGGCCAGTTCTCGTGTGAGCACGATGTGGCCGTCGAGGATGGAGCGCACCGCGTCGGCCACGGGCTCGTTGAAGTCGTCGCCTTCCACAAGCACCGTGTAAATGCCAGTGATGCTTCCTTTGGACGAGCGCCCGGCGCGTTCGAGCAGGCGTGGCAGGTGCGAGAAGACCGTGGGTGTGTATCCACGCGTGGTGGGCGGTTCGCCGGCCGCAAGGCCCTCCTCGCGGGCGGCCATGGCGAAGCGGGTCACCGAGTCCATCATGAGCAGCACGTCCTTGCCCTCGTCACGAAAAAACTCGGCCATGGCCGTGGCCGCATAGGCGGCGCGCATGCGCACCAGAGGTCCCTGATCCGAAGTGGCCACGATGAGTACGGACTTGGCCAACCCTTCCGGTCCCAGATCCTTTTCGATGAAATCCACGACTTCCCGGCCACGTTCGCCGATCAGCCCGATGACGTTGACCTCGGCCGACGTGTACCGTGCGAACATGCCCATGAGCGTGCTCTTGCCGACGCCGGAGCCGGCCATGATTCCGACGCGCTGGCCCTTGCCCAGGGTCAGGAGACCGTTGATGGCCCGGACCCCGACATCCAGCGGTTCGGTGATGCGCGGTCTGGTCAAGGGGTTGGGGGGATCCGTGTGCAGGGGATTGTAGCGGGCGGGAAAGATGTTCTTTTGCGGGTCGAGGGACTGCCCGAAAGCGTCCACGGCGTGTCCGAGGTAGCGATGGCCGACCGGGAAAACAGGCGGAGTGCTGGTGTTGCGGATGAGGCTTCCCGGGCGGATGCCGCGCATCTCGCCGTAGGGCATGAGCAGCATGACGTCGTCGCGGAACCCGACCACTTCGGCGTTGATGACCTGCTTGCCGGTATCCCCCGGCAGAAGCTGACAGACCGAGCCAAGCGGGGCCTTTATGCCGCGCCCCTCGGCCACGAGCCCCACGACCTTGGTCACCTTGCCATAGGCTTGCGCCGGCTGAAGGCCGGCCAGCAGATGCAGGGTGCCGTCAAGATCGGCGGTCATGAATTTTCCACGTATCCGTCGAGAATGGCGCGGACCTGTTCAAAACGGGCGGCAATGGAATTGTCCACCAAGCCGTCGCCGCTTTCGATGCGCACTCCGCCGGGAGCAAGTTCCAGGCTTGAGCAGATGCGCAGTTCCGGAAGATCGGAGCGCTTTTCTCTGGTCTGATCGGCCAGGGACTTGGCCAGTTCGAAGTCTTGCGCGCAGACATGCACGGTGATGCAGGTCTTGGCCTGGAGCTGTGAGACGGCCTCCTCGAAGAGGGTGTTCAGGACCTGCTCGCGCTGTTCGTCGAGTATGACACCCAGGGTCTTTTCAAAGGCGAGGCGCATGATCTGGAAGAGGCTTTGCTTGTGCTCGGAGTAGATGCGTTCCTTCTCGGCGACCATCGCCGCCTGGATCGTGTCCATGAAGGAGCAGACTTTCGCGGTTTCCGCCTGCGCCATGGAGTTGGCCTGCTCTTGTCCGGCGGCAAAGCCTTCGGCCTGGGCGCGGGCACGAATCTGCTCGGCTTCGGCCAGAGCCTGGGCCAGAATATCCTTGGCCATTTGCTGGGCGCGCTGGCGTACCTGTTCCATATAGTGGTCCTCGGTCTCCGTGTTCCAAGTCAGGGTGGGCGGGCGGTTGAGTCCGACGCCGTCGCGGCTGTGCAAGCCATAAATGACCCTGCACGGGTTTTGCGCGTGCTCAGACAAGGACTTCGCCTCCGCTGCCGGCGATGACGATGCGGCCTTCGGCCTCCAGGCGTCTTACCTGCTTGACGATGTTCTGCTGCGCGGCCTCGACCTCGGACAGCTTGACCGGTCCCATGATTTCCAGATCCTCGCGGATCATGTTGCCCGCGCGTTCGGACAGGTTCTTGAAGAACTTCTCGCGCAGTTCCTCCGGCGCGGTCTTCAGGGACATGGTCAGGTCCTCGTTGCTGATTTCCTTCAGAACTTCGCGGATGCCGCGGTCGTCGATCTTGGTGATGTCCTCGAAGACGAACATGAGCTGCTTGATCTCTTCGGCCAGCTGCGCGCTCTCTTCCTCGATGTCGGCCATGATTTCCTCTTCCGTGGCCCGGTCGATGGCGTTGAGGATTTCCGCCACGGAATTGACGCCGCCGACCTTGCGGCCTTCCTTGCCGCCGATGGCGATGAGCTGGCTTTGCAGGACCCGATCGACCTCGACCAGCATTTCCTCGGCCACGGCTTCGAGCTTGGCCAGGCGGATGAGCACCTCGGCCCGCACTCCGGGGGCCATGTTCTGCAGGAGATTCCCCGCGCTATCGGATGGCAGGTGCCCGAGGATCAGCGCCAGGGTCTGGGGGTGCTCGTTGCGCAGGATCTGGGCCAGAATCTTGGGACTGACGTTGCCAAGCTCCTTGAAGGGCACGGGCCCGGAATCGAAATCAAGCTCGTCCAGGATGTAGCGCGCCGTGTCGGAATCGAGGTTCGAGGAGATCATCTTGCGCACCTGTTCCGGGCCGCCGTAGAGCATCTCCTTGCCGATGGTCATGGCCTGGTTGAACTCCTTGAGCACTTCCTCGGCCTGTTCCTTGTTCACGGTATCGAGCTTGGCCATGGCCCGTGACACGGCAGTGATCTCGGCGCGTTCGAACTTCTTGAAGACCTCGGAGGCAAACGCGTCGCCAAGGGCCAGGATAAGGATGGCCGTCTTCTGCGGCCCGGTCAGTTTTCCAGTAGGTGCTGCCACTTATGCTTCTCCCTGAGTCATCCATTGGCGCATGATCATGACGGCCTGATCCATGTTCTGCTCGACAAGCTGCTGTGCGAGGTGCTTGGCGTTTTCGATGCGTTTGACGGCGTCCACGGCCGCCATGTCCTCTTCGTTCAATCCTTCGGTCAGGGCCATGAGCTCCTGGGCCGCACCCAGTTCGTCGGACGTCTGCACGGTGGGCTTTTCGACCTTCGGGCGGATCAGGGCCAGGACCACGGGGCGCGCCACGAAGAGCAGGAACAGGAGGATGATGAGTGTGTTCAGGAGCGGCTTGCCCAGAAGCTGGAAGTAGCGCGAGGCAACGTCCAGAAGCGGGGCCTGTTCGGCACCCATGGGCTCGCCAAAGGAGATCGAGGAGACCTCTATGGCGTCGCCGCGGGTGTCGTCGAAGCCGACGGCGCGCTGGCTGAGCTGGCGGATTTGTTCCATCTGCTCGGCACTGAGCGGCTCGAAGGCGTACGTCCCGTCCTGCTGCTGAGTGTACTTGCCGTCGACGAGAACGGCAACGCTTAAACGCTTGATGCTCCCGACCTGGGAGATGATCTGCTGCTCTTCCTTGTTGATGTCGAAATTCGTGGTGGAGGAAGTGCGGGTGCTTTCCTGCGCCGTGCCGGAGGCCATGCCGTCGTTCTCGCCCTGGTAATTGGGATCGGGGGTACCGCCGTCGACATTGGCCGAACCCTTGCTTTCCTCTTCGTTTCTGACCTCGCTCCTGACCACGGCGGACTTGGGGTCGAAGATTTCCTTGCGGATGGTCGTGCGATCGAAGTCGAGATCGGCATTGACGCGGGCGATGACGCGTCCGGGGCCGACGATGGGCACCAGAAGCTGTTCGATGCGCTGCTCCAGGCTGCGCTGCATGCTCATCTGGTATTCAAGTTGGGTCGAGCTCAAACCCGTGAAGTCCGTGTCCGCCTTGGGTTCATAGAGGATCTTGCCCCGGCTGTCGGCAAGGGTGATGTGTTCGGTGGTCATGCCCTCGACGCTGGTGGAGACGAGGTTGACGATGGCCTGCACTTGCTGCGCTCCCAGGCTGCGGCCGCCCTTGAGCTTGAGCATGATGGCCGCGGAGGGCGGGGCCTGTTCCTCGACGAAGAGGCTCTTGTTGGGCAGCACCAGGTGCACGCGGGCGCTCTCCACCTCGGACAGCTCGGAGATGGTGCGGGACAGCTCGCCCTGGAGGGCGCGCTGGTAGTTGATGCCCTGCACGAAGTTGGTTTGGCCGATCTTGTTCTCGTCGAAGAGCTCGAAGCCGATGCCCTGACCATGCAGGGAGCCTTCGCCGGCAAGTTTGAGCCGCGCTTCGTAAACCATGTCTCCCGGCACCGTGATGGTGGTTCCGGAATCGGTGATCCGGTAGGGGATTTTTTCCTTTTGCAGGTAGTTCACCACGCTGGACGCGTCTTCCTGATACAGATTGCTGTACAGGACCCTGTAGTCGACCTTGTTCATCCAGAAGATCATGGCGAAGAACGCGATCAGGAGCGAGACCAGCAATCCTCCGAGGAGGATGCGCTGGGCCAGGGATTTATCGGTCCAGAAGTCCGTGGCCTTGGCCAGGGTGCTTTGCAGAAAGGGGGGCATGGTGAATCCTCGCGTGTATTAGAATCAGAACTGGATGCGCATTATTTCCTGATAAGCCTGCATGACCTTGTTGCGGACGGCGGAGGTCATGTCCATGGCCAGTCCGGCCTTTTGCAGGGTGATCATGAGCTCATGCACGTTCTGGTTTTTGCCCGAGACAAAATCCTGGATCATGAGCGATTTTTCCCCCTGCATTTCATTGACCTTGGCCAGGGACTCTTCGATGGTCTGGGCAAAGGACTGAGTCGCTTCCTTGGTGGACGTGTTCTTGGCGTCGATGCTTTTGGGGTTGCTCAAAAGCTCGCTTGCCGCCGAATAGGCCTTGATGGCCAAGGGTGATACCGCCATGGAATGTCTCCTTGTCTGTGTCTGCTACTTTATCCGGTCCGGGTCATGGTCCGGGCTAACGTCCGATTTCAAGGGCCTTGGAAAACATGCTCTTGGACGTGGTGATGGTCGAAACGTTGGCCTCGTAGGCGCGCATGGCCGAGAGCATGTTGGTCATCTCCTCCACCACGTTGATGTCCGGATAGCTGACGTAGCCTTCCTCGTCGGCGTCCGGGTGCCCCGGCTCGTAAACCTGCTTGAGCGGCCGCCGGTCGTTCTGGACCGATTCGACCCTGACTCCTTTGACGTCCTGATCCAGGGCCGAGTTCATGGCCTTGGAGAAGGGGCTCTGCACTTCGGTTTCCTTGAAAACGACTTCCTTGCGGCGGTACGGTCCGCCGTCCGCGGTTCTGGTCGTCTTGGCGTTGGCCAGGTTCATGGAGATGACGTTCAAATGGGTGCGTTCGGCCTTGAGCGCGGACGCCCCGACATCGATGGCGGTCATGAAGTCCATTATTTGCCTCCGTCAGCGATGGTTTGCTTCAGGCCGGAGAGGCTTTTCTGCATCACCGTCGCAAGCGTGTTGTAAAGGAGGTTGTTCTTGGCCATGGCGGCCATCTCCTTGTCCAGGTCCACGTTGTCCACGCCCTGCACTACTCGCGGCGTCAAGGATTTGGTCACGCTGGCCTCGGCCGAGTCGGCGGCGAAGGCGAGAGGAAAGTGGTCGGGATGCGTGCGGGCCACGGCTCCGGTCTCGGAAAGGCCGAGGGCGGCCTGGAGGTCTTTTTCAAACTCCAGGGTGCGGGCCTTGTAGCCGGGCGTGTTGATGTTCGCCAGGTTGGTGCTGACGATGTTTTGACGCTGCAGCTGAAAATCCATGACCTTGGCCGTCAGATCAATGTGATCGGGAAACAAGCTTTTCATTCGATAACCCCTTGTCATACCGGCTTTTGTTTTTCATCTTGAGACAGAGCCGGGATGCTGACGAGGTCTGGTTTGCAATGACCATTCCAGATTGCGCAGAAGGCAATATGATATTTAAAATCATCATGTTGTCAGGAGAGAGGCATGTTCGGGGAGAAGTTTTGCTGAGTGGAGAGAGGTGTGGCACCAAAGTTGCTAAGTCGTTGGCAGACAGTCAACGCATACTAGATTTGCCGACAAGGAGGAGGAACCATGAGTTCGCATCTGGATTATGAAATCAACAAGGAACTTGGCGAATGTTATCTTTTCATGGGTGAATTGGACAAGGCCGAGAGTTATTACCAGAAAGCCGCAAGCAGCAACGGCGTCCACCCGGATCCGTATCTGGGCCTGGCGACCATTGCGGTGCAGCGCGGGGACCTGAATCAGGCCTTGACCATGTATCAAAAGGCCGACGATATCGCATCTTCGGACAAGTCCATTGCCGGGATAGCGCTCATCAGCGCCCAGCAGGGTCAGGAAGACAAGGCGTTCGAGCTGTATCAGAAGGCCCTCGGGCTCAATCCTGAAAACATCGTCGCTCTTTTCGGACTGGTTCAGGTTTCGCATGTGCTCGGGCGCACCGCAGAGGCCATCGCCCCCCTTGAGCTGCATCTGGAGATCAATCCGGGCAAGAGCGAAGTCCGCTATGCCTTGAGCGGTTGCCTTGTGTCCTGCGGCCGCAAGGACGAGGCCAAGGCGCATCTGCATCGGCTTTTGGAGTTGGACCCCGGCAACGCGTCGGCGAACGAACTTCTGGCCCAGCTTTAGAACGTTTTCGTTCCCCTCCCTCAAGGCAGGCCGAATCCCGGCGATCCGGGATTCGGCCTGCCTGTGTTATTGCATATTGCGATCAAAGGTGGCAGTGCACGGCGAACATTCTTTTGAGAGGGGGACACCATGAACATGTTGCCGATTCGCCGGGCCATCCTGAGCGTCACAGATAAATCAGGCCTTGATGACTTTGCCCGTTTTCTGCAAGAGCAGGGAGTGGAGCTCGTTTCCACCGGGGGCACCCGCAAGAAGCTCGTCCAGGCGGGCCTCAAAGTCCGTTCCGTCAGCGACGTGACCGGTTTTCCGGAGATTCTGGGCGGCCGGGTCAAGACCCTGCACCCGCACGTGCACGCCGGAATCCTGGCCGACAAGGACGATTCCACCCATATGCAGACCCTGAAGGACCTGCGGCTGTCTCCCTTCGATCTGATCTGCGTCAATCTCTACAATTTTGCCGAAGCCGTGCGCCAGACCCTGGAAGACAAGCAGGCCGTGGAACAGATCGACATCGGCGGACCGACCATGCTGCGCGCCTCGGCCAAGAACTTTCATTCCGTGGCCGTCATTCCTGATCCGTCCTACTATGCCGAATGCATGCAGGAGATGAAGAGCAACGGCGGTTCCCTGTCCCTGGACTTCCGCAAGCGCATGGCCGTGGCGACCTTTGCCCTGACTTCGGAATACGACCGCATGATCACCGAGTACCTGAGCCGCTCCTGACGGAGCGGCCCGGCCGGCTCACACCGGCCACGGAGAGAACACCATAGCATCAAAACCACTCGGCAACCTGACCGGCCTCAAACCCAGCCAGATCACGGCCATTTCCCGGCTCTACAACAGACGCTTTCCCGACCAGGGCGGGTTCACCCCCGACCAGGCCCGGGAGCTGGCCATCCTGAGCAGGGGCGTCAGCCGTCAGATCGGCGTGCTCATAAACCGCAAGGGCGTGCCGGTCATGGTACTGGTCGGAGAGCAGGACGGCATCCTGATCCCCGAGCTTTCGCGCCATCGTCAGGCCGACTCCCGGCTTTCCGGCCTGCGCCTCCTGCACACCCATCTCGATTCGTCCCTGCTGACCCAGGAAGACCTCATGGACATGGTCTTTTTGCGTCTTGACGCCATCAGCGTGCTGACGGTGTCTTCCGACGGGGCTCCCAGAACCTGCCAGATCGCCCACATCCTGCCTCCGAACACCGACGAGCTGCCCTATCAGATTCACCCGGCCATGATCTGGGATGATGTGGATTTTGATTTCGGAGCGAACGTCAAGGCCCTGGAGGACGAGCTTGCGCGCACGGGCCAAAGCGTGGCCGCCGCGGCCCGTGAGGGCTCGGCCATACTGGTCAGCGTGGCTTCGGAGTCCAGGGGCGCGCAGGAGCGATCCCTGGCGGAACTGGCGGAGCTGGCGGATACGGCCGGACTGGAAGTGGTGGGGCAGGTCGTGCAGCGGGTGACCCGGGTCAATCCCAAGCTCATCCTCGGCCGGGGCAAGCTTGCCGAGCTGGAAGTCCTGGCCTTGCAGAAGAATGCCGCGACCCTGGTCTTCGATCAGGAGCTGACCCCCACGCAGCAGCGCAACCTGAGCCAGATCACCGAGCGCAAGGTTCTGGACCGCACCCAGCTCATTCTCGACATTTTCGCCCAGCACGCCCAGACTCGCGAAGGAAAGCTGCAGGTCGAGATGGCCCAGCTCAAGTACATGATGCCGCGCCTAGTGGGCCAGAATCGGGCTCTCAGCAGGCTGGCCGGCGGCATCGGCGGACGCGGTCCGGGCGAGACGCGTCTGGAGATGGATCGCCGCAAGATCCGCGAGCGCATCGCCCAGATCAAGGCGGAGCTCATGAGCGTGCGAAAGCACCGCAAGTCCACGCGCAGCCGCCGCGACAAGGCCGGGCTGCCCATCGTCTCCCTGGTCGGGTACACCAACGCGGGCAAGTCCACGCTTCTGAACACCCTGACCAAGAGCGTGGTCCTGGCCGAGAACAAGCTTTTCGCCACGCTCGATCCCACCAGCCGCCGGTTGCGTTTTCCCGAGGACCGGGAAATCATCCTGACCGACACCGTAGGCTTCATCCGTCACCTCCCGGCCGATCTGCGCGAGGCCTTCATGGCCACCCTGGAGGAACTTGAGAGCGCGGACGTGCTGGTGCATGTGGCCGACGCCTCCCATCCGGAGATGGACGCCCAGATCGAAGCGGTGGAGTCCATCCTGCGCGACCTCTCCATCGACACCATTCCGCGCATCCTCGCCCTGAACAAGACCGACCGCATAAGCGAAGAGACCCGCCAGACCCTGCGCTTCGTCCATCCCGAAGCTGTCTTCATTTCAGCCCTCGAACGCCCGACCCTGGCTCCTTTGGTCGAGCGCATCAAATCGCTGCTGTGACGCCGCGTCCTGTGCAAAGCCTCTTTCGATAAAGGCATGGATTCCCGCCTGCGCGGGAATGACACATGAACAACGCCTGAATTGGTGGTTACGGATCGACGACGGCCAGGAGTTTTCGCCTTGCGACCACGTCATTCCCGCGCAGGCGGGAATCCATGCTTCATCCGGCACGAACCCTTCGCCCCTCCGGGCATCTTCCCTTGGTCGATGAGCAGGAATTTTCGCCTTGCGACCACGTCATTCCCGCGCAGGCGGGAATCCATAATTCATCCGGCACGAACCCTTCGTCCTTCCGGGCATCTTCCCTTGGTCGATGAGCAGGAATTTTCGCCTTGCGACCACGTCATTCCCGCGCAGGCGGGAATCCATGCTTCATCCGACATGAACCCTTCGCCCCTCCAGGCATCTTCCCTTGGTCGATGAGCAGGAGTTTTCGCCCTGCGACCACGTCATTCCCGCGCAGGCGGGAATCCATGCTTCATCCGACATGAACCCTTCGTCCCTCCAGGCATCTGCCCTGAAAAGCGAAAAGCGCGAAAACCCTTGGGCTTCCGCGCTTTTCGCGTTGTATTCAAGACGAAAGTTACTTCATTTTCCAGGGATGTTCCTCGCCCGCCATGAGGCGCTGGATGTTCTCGGAGTGCTTCCAGAAGATCAGCGCCATGAGCACCAGGGCCAGGGGAATGGCGCTAAAGAGGCCCTGGAAGAGCAGCACCACGGGCATGAGCGCGACCATGACCAGGGAAGCCAGGGACACGAAATTGTAGAAGTACAGGGCCGCGAGGAATCCAAGGGCGCAGAGTATCGTCCCAGAGGTGGAGATGGCCACGAAGGCTCCCACCCAGGTGGCTACGCCTTTGCCGCCCTTGCCGTGCAGGAACACGGAGAACATGTGTCCGCAGACCGCGGCCGTGGCGACCAGCGTCAGAAAAAAGTAGGAATCCGAGAAGCTCGCGGCCAAGGCCACGGGCACAAAGCCTTTCAGCATGTCCAGGGCCAGGGTCAGGGCTCCGTACTTGGTGCCGCAGAGGCGGCCGACGTTGGTCGCCCCGATGTTGCCGCTGCCCTCACTGCGCGGGTCGATGCCGCAGCAGGTTCTGGAGATCAAGAGGCCGAAGGGCATGGCACCCAGAAGATAGCTGATTGCGAGCCAGAATATTGTCACCATGTGCAGTCTCCTTGGTCTTTGGAAAGTTGGATTGGCATGTGCCGAAATCCCCTACGTGAAAATGGCTGCCCGTACAAGTTCATTCCTCTTCCCAGGCCTCGACGATCTTGATCTCGTTGTTCAGGGGATCGACCTTGCCGATTCTGATGGAAAAGCCCTGGCCGAGGCGGATCTTGTCCCCGAAGATCTTGCGCGGAGCCTTCAGGAAGAGCTGCAGATCGGGCAGCGAGATGGTCACCAGGTGCGAGCCCGGATCGACAATGATCCCGGACCAGCGCATCTTTTTGTGATTTTGCCTGAAATATTCGTATTTCCAGTATCGTGGGCGCATGCGCTGAACCTGTCCGACCAGTTCGGCCCTGCTGGACAGCAGCGGGAGCAGGCTTTCGAGCTCGGCCTGGTTCAGCAGGCGCCCGTGCCCGGTCAGTCTGGCCATGATCTGGGCCATGTTGATGAAGTCCGAATAGCGCCTGAGCGGCGAGGTCACCGGAGCATAGGCCTTGGCCCCGATGGTGGCGTGACGCCGGGGCTCGCATTCAAGGATGGAGGGGCCCATGTTGTTGATGATGCGGTAGATGTCCGTGGGATCGGTCCAGACTCCGGCGCTTTCGGCGGGCAGCGTGATGTTCTGGGTCCTGAAAAGCAGGGCGGTGCCGGTCTCCCGGGCCCACGAGCCCATGGCCTTGTTGGCCAGGATCATGAACTCGGACACGATTTTCTGCGCTTCGGGCGTGGATTCGGACTGCACGACCTCGACTTCCGGATTGACCGGGTCCTTGCACAGGACCATGCGCGGATCGGGCTGGTCCATGATCACGGCGTGATCGCGGATGCGCGCCTGCCGCAGCAGGGTGGCCAGGTCGCGGGCGTGGTGCAGCATTCCGGGATCGGCTGTCGCGATTTCGTTTTCAACACCCGTGTAGGTCAGGTTGGCCTTGATGCTGATCCACGCGATTTGCGGGTCAAAGGAGCGCAAGGCTCCTTCCGGGTCCAGATCGAAGGAAATGATCAGAGCCGGGCGTTCCTGCCCGGCGCGCAGGCTGAAGAAATCCTTGCCCAGGGCCTCGGGCAGCATGTGGCTGGTGCCTTCGGGCAGATAGAGGGAAGTGAAGCGGTGTAGCACCGCTTTGTCCAGGGGGCTGCCGAATTCCCAGCCAAGACAGGGGCAGGCCAGGGCCAGACGCAGCTTGAACCCGTCCTGATCCCGCGTCAGGTCGAATCCGTCGTCGATGTCCTGGGTGCTGGAGGAGTCGATGGTCACGATGTCGACGATGGGCTCTGTGCGCGAGGCCAGAACCCGTTCCTGCAGGGCCGTGACCGCCTCGGCGTGGGCCTCGGCCCAGTCCGGCTCCCAGTAGTATTGGGCGCGGCAGAGGTGGAAATTGAAATGCGGCGGCACGATGCCCCAGGCCTGGGCCAGAAAGAGCGGCAGGTGCGGGTCTTCCGGCATGCCCTGGCACATGGTCTTCCACAGGGCGTCCGAATCCCGGTCGTCGGGGTTGCACAGACGGGTCATGAGCAGGTCGCGGATGCGGCTCGCCTGCTCCTCGTCGGGCTGGGGCAGGGTGCTTTTGCGCTTGCAGAAGATGTCCCACAGTCCGCGCAGAAAGACCTGCCCGAAGCCGACCAGACGCTCGCGCTCCTGAGCCTTGCGCAGCTCTTCCTGACGGCGCTCCACGGTTTCCTGCGGATAGATCTCGAACTGGGGCGGGGAGAACTTGAAATGGGTCTTGGTCTGGAGCAGCTTGCGCCCGAGGGCCGCGAGCTGGTCGGGGCTTGCCTCCTCGAAGACCAGGCTTGCGAACCATTCAATGCCCGCCTCGTCCACTTCGCCCTGGGCCAGGTCCCAGATTTCCAGCGCATCGACGGATTCCGCCAGGCGTTCCCGGCGCCCGTTGTGCGTGCGCAGCAGATCGAGCATCTCCTGACGGCTGCTTCCCGCCGGACATTGGGGCCCAAGCCAGGGCAGGACGCGGGACAGCGGGAGCTTGAGCTCGCGCTGCCCCGAGGTGAAGACCCGCAGGCGAGGCCCCTGGACGTCCAGGACCCAGGCCGTGACGGGCTGGTTGTCCTGCAGGAATTCCATGATGCACCCTGGCTGCAGGGATAGAGAGGTGGACATAAAAGGCCTTATGCGCTGTGCGCGTGAGCCGACCTGGCCGGCTCGGGTGAACGGCCCTTGGGCCGTGTTCTAGTGTTTGAAGGAGCGCTGGCCGGTGAAGACCATGGCCACCTGCGGGGTGGCGCTGTTCACGGCCTGGATGATTTCCCAGTCGCGGATGGAGCCGCCGGGCTGGGCGATGGCGGTCACGCCCTGGGCCACGGCCAGATCCACGCCGTCACGGAAGGGGAAGAATCCGTCCGAGACGAGGACCGTGCCGGGCAGGCCGCCCCTGGCCTGTTCGGTGCTGGCCAGAATCTCGGCCAGGGAAGAGGCCAGCTCCTGGTCCGCCCGGGCTTTTTGCTTCAGCTCGTACAGGGAGAGGCCGTGGCGTTCGAAGGCCAGCTTGTCGGCGTACTTGGTGTAGGCCTTCTGGATGGTCAGCTCGACGCAGCCCACCCGGTCCTGTTCACCCGTGCCGATGGACACGGTGGCCCCGTCGCGGGCGAAGATGATGGAGTTCGAGGTCACTCCGGCTTCCACGGCCCAGGCGAAGAGCAGATCCTCGGCTTCGCGGCGGCTGGGCTTGCGGGCCAGGTAGGTGGTGCCGTCCTTGATCGCCTCGGCGGGCAGGAAGTCGTCCTCGGTCAGGATTCTGTTCCTGAAGGAGGCCTGGATGATGAGTCCGCCGTCGACCAGGGATTTTATATCCAGAAAAGGGGTGCCGACAATTTTTTCCAGCTCGGCCAGCGCCGGGATGCCGATGATGCGCAGGTTCTTTTTCGCGGTCAGGACGGTCAGGGCCTCGGCCGTGAAATCCGGGGCGGCGATGACCTCGAAGTAGCTTCCGCTTATGAACTCGGCGCAGTCCTTGTCTAGGGTGCGGTTGACGATGATGGTGCCGCCGAAGGCCGCGATGCGGTCGGAGGCGAAGGCGCGGGTCAGGGCCGTGAACAGGCCCTCGTCAGACCAGGCCGCGCCGCAGGGATTGTTGTGTTTGAGGATGATGGCGGCGGGCTTGGCCGTGAGGTACTGGAGCATGTTGATGCCGTTGTCCACGTCGGTCAGGTTGATCTTGCCCGGATGTTTGCCGGACTGGATCAGGTTGTCCTCGGTCAGACTCGACACGAGCTTGTGCTGTCCCTGCTGGAAGGCGACGCCGTCCATGTTGAAGGAGCTCTCGACCACTTCATAGAGCGCCGCGGGCTGGTCCGGGTTTTCGCCGTAGCGCAATCCTTTCTGTTCGCCGCCGATGTTCCAGGTTTTCTTGGCGTAGCGGATGGTCTGTTCGCCCACGGTCAAGGTCAGGTCGGCGGGAAAGGAGTCCCGGTTCAGCGTATGATACATCTTCTTGAGATCACTCATATATATTCTCCGAAAAGAGGATTTGGCGTTGTCCGGCGTGGGTCCGGGCCGTGTGAATCCATGTGCCCCTAGCACAGGCCCGGATGGACGGCAAATCCCGTGCCGTGCCGGGGCCTGGGGCGGGACGCGCGGGCTGCGCGAATTGTCGTGTTCGAGTTTTTCCGGACCAATCGATTGCGTAAATTGACTTCGCCCCAGCCTTCTCATAAAGAAGGGAGCCATTTGCCATTGCGCTGACGGCGAATATACCAAAGACGAGGAGATCGGATTCATGGCGAATATCGTAGTCATGGGCGCCCAGTGGGGCGACGAAGGAAAGGGCAAGATAGTCGATTTGTTGACCACGGATGTGGCCGCCATCGTGCGCTTTCAGGGCGGAAACAATGCCGGACACACGCTGGTGGTCAACGGCAAGCAGACCATTTTGCACCTCATTCCGTCCGGCATCCTGCATCAGGGCAAGAAGTGCATGATCGGCAACGGCGTTGTGCTGGACCCCTCCGTGTTCTGCCTTGAGATGGACAAGCTGGCCGCGTCGGGCATCGACGTCAGCCCCGAGCGGCTTTTGATCAGCAAGAAGACCCAGCTCATCATGCCGTATCATTGCGCCATCGACAGCGCGCGGGAAAATTTCAAGAGCGGATCGGACAAGATCGGCACCACGGGCCGGGGCATCGGTCCCTGCTACGAGGACAAGGCCGCACGCATCGGCATCCGCGCTGCGGATCTGGCGGACGAAGCCCTGCTCAGGCAGAAGATCGAAAAAGCCCTGGTGGAAAAAAACGCCTTGCTCACCGGCCTCTATGGCCAGGAGCCCATGTCGGCGCAGAAGATTTTCGAGCAGCTCCTGCCCGTGGCCAAGCGTCTGACTCCCTATCTCGGCGACGTGTCCTCGGCCATCCAGGAGGCCGCCGGACAGGGCGTTCTTTTCGAGGGCGCGCAGGGCACCCATCTTGATATCGATCACGGCACCTATCCCTTTGTGACCTCATCCAACACCGTGGCCGGAAACGCCTCGGCCGGATCAGGATGTTCGCCGCGCATGTTCGACCGCATCGTGGCCATCGTCAAAGCCTACACCACCCGCGTGGGCGCGGGCCCGTTTCCGACGGAGCAGCCCGAGGGCGCTGGCGCCTACATGCAGGAGAAGGGCGCGGAGTTCGGCGCGACCACTGGCCGCAAGCGCCGCTGCGGCTGGCTGGACATGGTCGTCCTGCGCGAATCGCAGCGCCTGAACGGCCCCACGGAGATCGCCCTGACCAAGCTCGATGTCCTGGGCGGTCTCGACGAACTGAAGCTCTGCGTGGCCTATCGCTACCGGGGCGAAGAAGTCGCCTATCCGCCGCAGGAAGAGAACGGCATGGCCTATGTCGAGCCGATCTACGAGAGCATGCCCGGCTGGACGGAAGACATCACCGGATGTCGGACCTTCGCCGAGCTGCCTTCGGCCACGCGCGATTACATCGCCCGCATCGAGGAAATCCTGGGCATTCCGGTGTCCATCGTGTCCGTGGGTCCGGACCGGGACCAGACCATTCTGCGCTGACAATGGGAGGTTCGCCTCCCATTTTTTGATCATGTCCACACCCTGGCAGCATATCATCTCTTCCCAGCCCCGCATCGCGGGGTTTCTGGAACGCCTCGCCCAGGCTCCGCCCAATTCACTGCTCCTGGAAGGCGGAAACGCTTCCGAACGTCTGGCCTTCGGGCTTTTCTGGGCCGCGCGGCTGATGTGCCGCGAGGCGGCTCCTCCGTGTGGAAAGTGCCGCATCTGCCTGCAGATCGCCGATGACGCCTGTCGTGATCTTTTTCTCCTGAACGGGGCCGAGGGTTCGATCAACGTGGACACGGTGCGCGAAGTACGCGCCGTGCTCGGCGATCCGCCTGCGGGTCGGGGACCGCGCGTGGTCATCCTGGCCGAGGCGCAGGCCCTGGGCGACGGCGCGGCCAATGCGCTGCTCAAGTCCCTGGAGGAACCAAGCCCGGGCAACGTCTTTGTGCTTTTGGCTCCGAGCCGTGAAATTTTGCTGCCGACCCTGGTGTCCCGCAGTTTCGTGCTTACCTTGGGTTGGCCCAAAGGCGGGCTCGAAGACCCCGATCTGGGCGAGCGCCTGCGCGCCTTGTGCGAGTTCATCCAGAGCGGCAAGGGCGCCTGGCTCGAATGGACGGGGCGCAAGGGCAGCGTGGACGCGCGGATGGCCGACTCCATTTTGCGCGAGGTCCAGCGCAGCCTGGTCCAGGCCGGGTACGGCAACCCCCTGACCGAGCTGGCACGCCTCCTGGCCGCGAGGCTGGATGTGGTCGCGGTGCGTCAGGTGGGCGTCATCATCGAGAATGCCCTCGAAAGTCTGGAAGTGGGGGCCAATCCAGCCGTGGTGCTGGAGTGGGTCGCCATACGCATGTGGAACCTCCTGCACAAATAAGAAGATGCGCGAAATCATTCTCATACAAATCGCCGGCACTGACCGGGACGGTCTTCTGGCCGGGATCATGGGGCAGCTGGCCGAGTCCGGGGTGACCATCCTCGACATCAGCCAGTCCGTCATTCACGACGACCTCTCCCTTGGCGTGCTCATCGAGGTGCCGCGCGAGAACGAATCCTCGCCCATTTTGAAGGACCTCCTCTACTGGGCCCACAACCAGGGTCTGCACCTCAAGTTTTCCCCCGTGACCGAGGACGATTACGAACGCTGGGTCGGCGTGCAGGGCCGCAAGCGGCATATCGTGACCGTGCTCGGGCGCACCATAACGGCGGCCAATCTGGCGGCCATGGCCGAGGTGATCACCTCGCACGGACTGAGCATCGACTGCATCACCCGCCTTTCGGGTCGCAGATCCCTGGCCAATCCGCCGGCCATGCCCCGGTCCTGCCTCGAATTTTCCGTGCGCGGTACTCCGGAAGACATCTCCGGCATGCGCGCCGCTTTTCTGGACCTCTCCCGGGAACAGGGCATCGACATCGGCTTTCAGGAAGACAACGCCTTCCGTCGCATTCGTCGGCTGGTCTGTTTCGACATGGATTCGACCCTGATCCAGGCCGAGGTCATCGACGAGCTGGCCAAGCGGGCCGGAGTGGGCGAGGAGGTCGCGGCCATCACCGAGGCGGCCATGCGCGGGGAGCTGGACTTTTCCCAGAGCCTGCGCAAGCGCGTGAGCCTGCTCAAGGGCCTGCCCGAAACCGTGCTGCAGGATGTCGCCGCGACCCTGCCCATGACCGAGGGCGCGGAAAGACTCATTCGCACCCTGAAGAGCCTTGGCTACACCATCGCCATCCTGTCCGGCGGTTTCAATTATTTCGGGCACCGTCTGCAGGAGCAACTCGGCATCGACTACGTGCACGCCAACGAGCTTGAGATAAAGGACGGGGTCCTGACCGGCGGACTGGTGGGCGAGATCGTCGACGGCGCGGGCAAGGCCCGGTTGCTGAAGTCCATCGCCGCCGAGGAGCATATCTCCCTGTCTCAGGTCATTGCCGTGGGCGACGGGGCCAACGATCTGCCCATGCTCGACGTGGCCGGGCTCGGCATCGCCTTTCACGCCAAGCCCGTGGTCCGTCAGGGCGCGGGGCAGGCCATTTCCAACGTGGGTCTTGACGGCGTGCTCTATTTTCTGGGCCTGCGGGACCGCGAAACCCTGGATCAACTGGCCGGAAGGGAGGGATAATGTTCGGAAAGCTGTTTTTGCTCTTTGTGCTGGTGCCGGTGGCCGAGATTTACGTGCTGGTCACCGTCGGCAGCTCCATCGGGGCCTTCCCGACCATCGCCCTGGTCATATTGACGGCCCTGGCCGGAGCGCATCTGGCGCGCATGCAGGGGCTGTCGACCATGATGCGCATCCGCGAGAATCTGGACCAGGGCTTCATGCCCGCCGAAGAACTCCTCGACGGCGTGCTCATCTTTCTGGCCGGAATGGTACTCCTGACGCCGGGCTTCCTGACCGACATCGCAGGCCTGCTCATCCTTCTGCCGGCAACGCGCAACCTGTTCAAAAAGTGGCTGCGCAAGAAGTTCGACGAATGGCGGCAAAATCCCAACGTACACATAACGTTCCACAGATAAAGGCCAGCCCCCGGCGGAACGCGCCCCACAGGCGCAAGCTCTGCGTAGTTCATCCAGTCCATTCCGCCCATTCCGTCCGTAGCGTCCACCAAAAAAGCCTACAAAGCCCCAGACCCCGGAGCACACCATGATCTACCGCAATCTCAAATCCTGCCTCGACGATCTGGAGCGGACCAAACAGCTGGTACGCATCGATGAGCCCATCGACCCCTATATCGCGGCCGGAGCCATCCAGCGCAGGGTCTTTCAGGCCGGTGGACCGGCACTGCTCTTCACCAACGTCAGGGGCACCAAATTTCCCATGGCCGCCAATATTTTCGGCACATTGGCGCGGACAAAATTCATTTTCCGCGCCACCCTGCGCCGCGTGGAGGCCATGCTTTCGGCCAAGGCCGATCCGGCCCTCGTCCTGAAAAAGCCCGCGCTCTGGCCAGGGCTGGCCCTTGGCGCCTGGCACACCCTGCCCAAGACCGTCAGCGACGGCCCGATCATGGCCCACACCACCAGCATTTCGCAGCTCCCGCAGCTCGTTTCCTGGCCCATGGACGGCGGGGCCTACGTGACCCTGCCGCTGGTCTATTCCGAGAGCCCTTCAAAGCCCGGATACATGGGCTCGAATCTTGGCATGTACCGCATTCAGCTCTCGGGCAACGAGTTTGAAAAGGACCGGGAAGTGGGCCTGCACTACCAGATCCATCGCGGCATAGGGTATCATCACGCCGAAGCCATCGCGCGCAAGACCCGCCTGCCCGTGAACATTTTCGTCGGAGGACCTCCGGCCATGACGCTGGCCGCCATCATGCCCCTGCCCGAGGGCATCGCCGAGATGCTCTTTGCCGGTGCGCTGGGCGGGCATCGCGTGCCCATGGTCAAGCGGCCCGGGGAACTGCCGATCCCGGCTGAGGCGGATTTCTGCATCCGTGGATACATCGACCCCGGCGTGCAGAAGCCCGAAGGCCCCTTCGGGGACCATCTCGGCTACTACAGCCTGGCGCACGATTTTCCGGTCATGCAGGTTTCCGAGGTGCTGCACCGCGAAGGCGCCGTCTGGCCTTTCACCACGGTGGGCCGCCCGCCCCAGGAGGACACCATGTTCGGGGCGTTCATCCATGAACTGACCGCCGAGCTGGTGCCGCAGGTTTTCGGAGGCGTGCACGAGGTTCACGCCGTGGACGCGGCCGGAGTGCATCCGCTCCTCTTGGCCGTGGGCAGCGAGCGCTATGTGCCTTATGCGGGCGAGCGCCAGCCTCAGGAGCTCATCACCAACGGGCTGTCACTGCTGGGCACGACCCAGACCTCCCTCTCCAAGTACGTCATCCTCGCCGCCCGCGAGGACGACCCGGACCTGTCCTGCCACGATGTGCCCCGATTCCTCGGGCATGTGCTCGAACGCCTCGATCTGTCGCGGGATCTGCATTTCATCACCCGCACGACCATGGACACGCTCGATTATTCCGGCATCAGCCTCAATCAGGGCTCCAAGGTGCTCTGGACGGCCGCCGGAAGTCCCAAACGCGAACTGGGCACGGCCTTGCCCGCCCTGATCCTGCCGGACGGGTTTTCCAATCCGCGTTTTTTTGCTCCGGGCATGCTGGTCCTTTCCGGTCCGGCCCACGCCCAGCCGCGCGACACCCACGACCCGGCCATGGAAAATCTGTGTCAGGTTCTGGCAAAAGCCGACCTGCGCGGTTTTCCGCTCATCGTTGTCGCCGATGACGCCGAGTTCACGGCGGATTCCTGGGACAATTTCCTGTGGGTGACCTTCACCCGCTCGGACCCGGCCACGGACACCTACGGGCTGAACGGATTCACGCACTGCAAGCATTGGGGATGCACGAGCATGGTCGTCGACGCCCGGCTCAAGACCTATCACGCCCCGGCGCTGGTCAGTGTGGCGGAAATCGAAAAAAGAGTGGACGAACTTGCCCTGCCCGGCAGACCCCTGTATGGAATCATCTAATCACCCAATCAACACCAGCGGGGACATGCACATGCGTACAAAGATAGTGGCCACTCTGGGCCCGGCTTCCATGGATCAGAACGTCATGAAGGAAATGGTCCTGCTTGGCGTGCGGGTCTTCCGTCTCAATTTTTCCCATGCCGACGCGGAGTATTTCGGGCCGGTCATTCAGAAGATCAGGCAGGTCGAGAAGGAGACCGGCATCCCGCTTACAGTCATGGGAGACCTGTGCGGTCCCAAGATCCGCATCGGCGAGGTCAAGGGCTCGCCCCTGCAGATCCGCAAAGGGGCCTATGTATGCCTTGGCGGGCCATCCATGGCGGCGACGACCGAAAGCGACATCTTCATAAGCCTCGATGTGCCGGAGCTTCTGGAAGGCCTGGAGGCGGACATGCCCGTGTCCCTGTCCGACGGCATGCTGCAGTTCAAGGTCGTGAAGGTCATCGAGCGCGACCGACTGGTCCTGATGGAGGCCCTGAACGGCGGCATCCTGACCTCCAACAAGGGCATCGCCTTTCCCGGCAAGACGCTCAAGGTGGCGGCCATGACTGACAAGGACCGCCGCGATCTGCACCAGGGACTCGATATCGGCATCGACGCCGTGGCCCTGTCCTTCGTGCAGAGTAAGGAGGACATCGAGGACATCAAGGCCGAGATCGCGCGGCACGGGACCTGGATTCCCGTGGTGGCCAAGGTCGAGCGCAAGAACGCCGTGGACAAGCTCGACTCCATCCTGGAAGTGGCCGACGCCATCATGGTCGCGCGCGGCGACCTGGGCCTCGAATGCAGCCCGGCCGAGCTGCCCATCATCCAGAAAAAGATCCTGCGCTCCTGCCGGCATGCCCAGAAGCCGGCCATCGTCGCGACCCAGATGCTCTTGTCCATGGTCAAGAATCCCATCCCCACGCGCGCTGAATCGACGGACGTCTCCAACGCCATGATCGACGGCGCGGACTGCGTCATGCTCTCCGAAGAGACGGCCATCGGCAGCTATCCCGTCGATGCCGTGCGCTTCATCAACGAGATCGCGCAGTATTCCGAGCCATATTACCTGGAGCGCCTGGGCGGCCCCTACATGCCCAAGGCCGAAAAGAATCCGCCCAAGTTCCTGGCCTACTCCGCCTGCCTCATGGCCGACAACGCCGACAGCGTGGCCCTGGTCTGCCATTCGACCACGGGCGCCACGGCCCGGTACATCAGCTCCCGCCGTCCGGCGCAACCCATCTACGCCATGACCACGGACGCGCGCATCATGCGCTGGATGAACTTCTTCTGGGCCATCACCCCGGTGGAAAGCCCGCTCGAGCCCCGCAGTCACCAGAAGAGAGCGGAAAAGTTCGTGCAGGAGTACGCGGGTTTCAGGCCCGGCGAGAACGTGATCATCGCCAGCGGCCAGGCCACCCCGGGCATGGGTACGGTCATGACCAACGAGATCAAGGTGTATTATAAGTAGCTTGGAGCAGTTAGAGAGCGCTCCGCCATCAAACGACCATGTTTTTGACGTAAACTTGTCTGCGAGGTATGCCGCATGACCGCGTGACGGTCGTGCGGCATATTTTTTTTTGCATCGCTTGGTTTTGAAAAAGGAGGCTTCTGTGAGAATCGCGATCTGCAGCTATAGCCAGGGTGTTGGCAATGGCATAGCCAGGATGGATGAGTATCTTTTGCAATATTTAGACAGAGGCACTTTTTCTGTTTTGTACGTCTTTATCGATACCAAGAAGGATGGTTTGTTCGAAAGAGTCTCCCCAGGGAGAATACATCTTTCCCTTGATATCGCGCTGGAAAATCTTCCCGACATTTTTAGACATGTCGATATCATACAATTCAATGGGAGCTATGATCCTGTTATCTGTTCCGCCGCAGAGATAGCCGGAAAAAAAGTGGTGATTGAGGTTATGCACAATATTGAGCCTGGGATGATGCATCGAAATGTGTGCCATACGGTTTGTGTATCCCGAACGGTTCAGAGGGCTCAGCTGAATGCCAGCAAAACCAGCGTTATATATAACGGTGTAGACACGCAGAAATTCGTTCCTGCGCGGATAAGACGCTATCCGGAAAAGATTGTTGTGATGCAGCCAGCCCGGCGTGACAAGGTGATGCACGCGAATCTGGAAAATCTCGCTCCTCGCATCTTCGCGCATAATGGCAATCTCGAGTTTTGGATGGTCGGCCCGGGCCAGGACACGGCCTACGGCGAAAATTTTTCCGCCATGAAATATCTCGGGGTGCGAGCGGACATGGAAGAACTTTACGCCAATGCCGATTTCATGCTTCTGCTGTCCAAAGGAGACTCTTTTGGTCTGGTTGCGGCCGAGGCGATGGCGTGCGGGTGCCTGCCTATAGTGTCTCACGATGGTGGAGCCGCCGAGTTCGTTGAGCATCTGAAAGATGGATATGTGGTTGACTGCTCGCGGCCGGAAGGAATTGTTCCTGCCATTCTGGAGGCCCTGAACGCTCGTGGCGAAGACGAAGTCATGCGTCTGGCGGCGCGCAGAAAAGCGCTGGACGTGCTCGATATTAAAAATTCAGTGTGGCACTATGAGCAACTGTACGCAGAGATAGTTTCAAAGTCCTGTGCTCACGAGTCTTGTGGTGCATGCTTGTCGAAGGAGCTTCCAATCATGGAGTCACGTATGATGACTTTGGCCATGTATCATCGGCAAGGACGCAGCTTGTGTGAGTTGGCTCCGTTTTTTTCAAAACTTGTCCTCACGGAGCAGGGATTTGATCCAGGCAGGCTTAGGCATCCGTTTTGGGGAAACGTATTTGAAATCGTTTCTTCCTTGGCGCACGAAATGGTTCTTAGTGGGCACAAGGATGTCGCGTTTAGATTCTACGACAAACTGTTGTCGAGTAGAATTATCTTTCCATTTTATTTGCAAAATTGGCTGGAGAGCGGTCCTGCTTTAGATGCACGTACGAGAATTCGGCATGCTTTGGATGTGCTTGGCTGCGGTTGAAAAGCATCGTGTTTGCAGGCGTCGCACAATAGGGTTTCAAGGTGAAAAATCGCAAAAGGTAAGGAAAAGGGGCGGTCCAGCAGGCCGCCCCTTTTTTGGTAACATGTCGGGATGAAGTAGCTTTAAAAATCCAGCGTCTTTTTCCAGGCTGTGGCCAGGTCTTCTACCGAAGCGTTGGCCAGGATTGCGCTTCCAGCGCGCAGGGTCAGCTTTTCGTCGGATGTGGTCCGGCCGATGGCGGCCATGAAGTCATCGGCGAAGAGGGCTTCGAAGGCGCCGCGCCTGTCTTCCGGCACCGTGACCACGAAGCGGCTGGCGGATTCGCTGTAGAGGCGCTGTTCGGGCAGCGGGCAATCAAGGGCCGGGATCTTGTCCACGTCGATGTCCGCACCGATCCGTCCGGCCAGAGCCATTTCGGCCACAGCCACGGCCAGTCCGCCGTCGGAGACGTCGTGGGCCGCGCTGACAAGGCCGGTGGTGATGGCTTCGTGCATGCGCTCGTAGCGGATGCGCGCGGAAACCGCGTCGACCTGCGGCACCGATCCGCACACACCCAGGGCGTCGGCATATTCCGAGCCACCCAGTTCGTTTTTGGTCAGGCCGAGCACGTAGACGTTTTCGTCCGGACGCTTGAAGTCGGAGGTCATGGTCCTGTTGCAGTCGTTAATCACGCCCATGACCGAGAAGAGGACCGTGGGCGGGATGGAGATCTTGGTTCCGCCGCCGGTGTAGTCGTTCTTCATGGAGTCCTTGCCGGAAATGCAGGGCACTCCGTAGGCGAGGCAGAAATGGGCCAGGGCCTGATTGGCGCGGACCAGCTGGGCCAGTTTGTATTCGCCGTCCGGGGTCTTTTCGGACTGGACCGGGTCGCACCAGCAGAAGTTGTCCACGCCGGCCATGTGGCGGATGTCGCCGCCGGTGGCCACGGCGTTGCGCACGGCTTCATCGATGGCGCCCGCCATCATCCAGTACGTATCGAGATCGCTCAGTTTCGGGCAGATGCCGTTGGCCACGACCAGGGCCTTGTCGCTGCCGAGCTGGGGACGGATCACGGCGGCGTCGGCCGGACCGTCGTTCCGGGCTCCAATGAGGGGCTTGATCACGCTTCCACCCTGTACCTCGTGGTCGTACTGGCGGATGACATACTCGCGGGAGCAGATGTTCAGGCGGCCGAGCATGGTTTGCAGAAAGTCCTGATGGTCCGTTACCTTGGGATGCGGCGTTTCGCAGCCACAGCAGACCTGCGGTTGCCGCCAGGCGGCGCGGAGCTTCATCTGCGGGCAGCCGTCATGCAGGAACTGCATGTCGAGGTCGGTCACGATCCTGTCATTGTAGCGCACATGCAGGTAGCCCGAGTCCGTGAAGCAGCCCAGATCCGAGGCCTCGACGTTCATTTCTTCCGCCAACTCCATGAAGGCCTGAAGTTTGGACGGGGGCACGGCCAAGGTCATGCGCTCCTGGGCTTCGGAGACCAGGATCTCCCAGGGGCGCAGGCCGTCGTACTTGAGCGGGGCCTTGGCCAGGTCCATGTCGCAGCCGCCGCAGTCCTGGGCCATTTCGCCGACCGAGGAGCTCAGTCCTCCGGCGCCGTTGTCGGTGATGGCGTTGTAGAGGCCCAGATCGCGGGCGCGCATCAAAAAGTCGTACATGCGGCGCTGGGTGATGGGGTCGCCGATCTGGACGGCCGTGGCCGGAGAGCCCTCGTGCAGCTCTTCGGACGAGAAGGTCGCGCCGTGGATGCCGTCCTTGCCGATGCGGCCGCCGGTCATGATGATGCGATCGCCGGGCAGGGCCTTCTTTTCGTAGCTGGGATGTCCGGCCACGGTGGCGGGCATGGTGCCGATGGTGCCGCAGAATACCAGCGGCTTGCCCAGGAAGCGTTCGTGAAAGACGATGGCTCCGTTGACCGTGGGGATGCCGGACTTGTTGCCGCCGTGTTCGACGCCTTCCCGCACGCCCTCGAAAACGCGGCGCGGGTGCAGCAGGCGGGGCGGCAGTTCGTCGTCGTGAAAGGGCGAGGCGAAGCAGAACACGTTGGTGTTGCAGAGCAGGTTCGCGCCCATGCCGGTGCCCATGGGGTCACGGTTCACGCCGACGATGCCGGTAAGGGCTCCGCCGTATGGGTCCAGGGCAGAGGGGCTGTTGTGGGTTTCGACCTTGATGCAGACGTTTATGTCTTCGCTGAAGCGGATCACGCCGGCATTGTCCTTGAACACGGACAGGCAGAAGTCGTCCTTGCCCATGCGCTGGCGCAACTGCTTGGTGCTGCCCTGGATGTAGGTCTTGTAGAGGCTGTTGATTTCAGCCTTGGTGCCGTTTTCAAGATTCTCGTAGCTGATGCGGGAGCTGAAGATCTTGTGCTTGCAGTGCTCGGACCAGGTCTGCGCCAGGCATTCGAGTTCCGCGTCCGTGGGTGCGGCGGGGAGATTTTTGGCCTTGCGGTGGGCGACGACCTCGGGGCTCGCATAGTAGTCGCGGATGCAGCGCATTTCTTCAAGATTCAGGGCCAGGATGTTTTCGCGGCTGAGCTTCATGAGCGCGGCGTCATCCATGCTGCTCAAATCCACGATATCGACGGTGCTCGAGGCTTCGCCCGTGACCGCCGCAGTGCGCGCCGGAAAGCCGGGGCTTGTGGTCCAGGTGTCCCTGTCCACGATCTGGAAGCGCTGGATCAGCTCGTTGGCCAGAAGGTCCTTGGCGATGTGCTCCACCTGGGCCGGGCTCAGGTCGCCGCTGATCAGGTACTGGGTGGATGTGTAGACCGCGATGTCCGCGTTGCGTTCCCCAAGCACTGTGCGCAGGGTTTCGCGAGCGGTGCGGCCCTCGTTGTCGGTCACGCCGGGGCGGAAGCCGACCTCGATGATCCAGTCGAAATCCGTGGCCGCCGGAGCGGTCTGGGCCGTATGCAGGACCGGGTCATGCAGGGCTCCGGCCTCGATGGCCTGATCCACCTGGGCCTGGCTCAGTCCGTCGACGGTGTAGATCCGGATTATCCGGACCTGATCCACGGTCAGGCCGAGCTCGTTTTTGATCTTGTGGGCGGTCTTGTTGCCCTGGGTATCGGTAACTGCCTTGCGCAGAGCCACTTCGACTCGGATCGGCATGTTGTTCTCCTAAGGTGGCGCTTATGGTTCAGAGGTACTGGTTGGCTGCAGGTGCACGATGGTGTTTCCGCCCTGAGCCTTGGCTTGATAATTGGCTTTGTCGCAGCGTTCAAGCAGGGATTGCGAGGTATCCTCGGGTTCGAGCATGCTCATGCCAATGCTCAAGGTAACCTGATTTTGGTGCAATATGCTGAATTCTTTCTGAATTCTTTCTGCGATCGTCAGCAGGTTTTCGACGGTGGAGTTGCTGGAGATGACAACGAATTCGTCTCCTCCGAAGCGGCAGGGAAAATCCAGCCCCTTGCGCAGGATGCGTCGCAGGAGCTGCCCCAGCTCTTTCAAGGCCTTGTCGCCCCCGTGGTGACCATGGGTGTCGTTGAAGAGCTTGAACTTGTCGATGTCGAAAAAGATCAGTCCGAGCGAGGATCCAGTGCGCTTGGCGCGGGACATTTCCCGGTCGAGAAGCGGCTGGAGGTGATGCCGGTTGAAAACCTGGGTCAGGGAATCGAAAAGAGCCTGTTCCCGGATCTTGCGCTCCAATCTTCTGATGGCCGAAATGTTGCGGCCGACAATCAGTCCATGGTCGGTTCCGAACGAAAAGCGTGAAAAGACGAGCTCAAGCTGCAAGTGTTCGTCGTCAAGGACGATCTGCACTTCCACCGCCGCCTGGCTCTGCTCCAGAAATTCCATGTCCCAGGCTTCTTCCTGCGCGTTCATGGGGCGGGTCAGGTGGAAGAGGTTGCGGCCGGTCAGGAACGAGCCGTGGCGACCGGAGGCAAAGGTGATGGTCCCGACTTTGTCCGTGGTCAGGACCAGGTCCTGCATGGACCCGAGCAGGGTGTTCAGGAAGTCCCGTTGGTGCAGGGCCTCGAATTCGAGCACCCGGATTTCCGCCAGATCCTGGACCATGGCCAGAATGTTCGTTTGCGAGCCGTGGCTGATTTTGTAACCGGCCAGGGAGAAGGACGAGGTCGCGGGCTCCTTGCCGGGACCAAGCGGGCAATGGATGGAGCAATGGCCTCCCTGGGATGAGTTGCTCAGGAAGTTGCGCCAGCCTTGCATGGCTTGCCGGGCCTGCTCCGCGTCCTTGCCCTGCGCCAGTCGGTCTTCGAGCTGCTCCGCGCCGTCGAGAAATTCGGTAAAGGTGGGATTGGCCCGCAAGATGCGCCCCTGTGCGTTGAGCAGCGCAACTCCGGTGGGAAGAATGTCAAGCAGCTCGGCCTTGATCTCAAGCTGGCCGACGGTGCGCGCCTGACGCCGGATGCCCCGGGCCAGGAGGCGCGTGTAGAGCGTGGCTTCGGCCCTGGTCCGGCTTGATTCGTTGGCGTCGTTCAGGTGCAGCTCTCCGACCGTTTGCCCCTCGGCTTCCAGTGGGTAGGCGTCTTCGGAAAATATCCTGAGTTTTTCAAGGGATGGGGCGATGTCGGGCCCGTGCACTCCGGCATTGTTCAGGACAAATCGTTCCCAGTACGTGTTGGCGGGCGCGTGCAGGATGATCTCGGCTTTGCGACAGTCCCAGTTCCAGCGCAGATGCCTGCCGATGCAGGCCGCGATGGCCGCATTGCCGCCGGTCAGGCCCTCGACTTCCTTGGCCTGGTGGTGAAAATCCTGGATGGATTGAAGGGAGTGGGCGTAAAGCCTGTCTTCCGGATCAAGATCCTTGACGTTCATGGCCTCGGACAGTTCCGAAAAAAGAGTCGCGCATTGCCGACGCAGCCCGTCCATGCCTTCGGGAGGCAGGGCGCCTGCCTTGGCCAGAAGAAAGCTGAGCTGGTTCAAGCTGTCCGGGGCCGGGTCGGTGCGAAATTCCGCTTCCGCCCATCTGGTTCCGAGAATGACCGCCTGGGTCAGGGGCGGGTAGTCGAAGACATGTTCCAGGTCGTGGTGCGCGGTGATGGCCGCGATCATGGGTTCGGGGAAATTCCACTGCGTGAGCAGTTCTGCGGTCAGGGTGGAGTGATCCTCCGGAAGATGGTCCTGCCAGGACATGAAGGTCGGGCCGGTGTTGACGAAGTCCGGCCGCTTGAGATGCGGCAGGAGATGTTCGGGAAAATTGGCGGCGTAGAGAAGCAGGGATAGGTCCTTGACCAGGGCGCAGATGTAGGCGGTTTCCGCTTCTTCCGGGGCCAGACGCTGGGCGATGAGCTGCGCTCCGAGTGCCGCCCAGATGATGATGCGCCAGTTGGCGAAGGTGTCGAAACCGTTTTTTTCCAGAATCGAGTTCAGGTTTTTCTGCAGGGACAGGGACAGGGCGATGCGCAGGATCTCGTTGTCGCCAAGGATGATCGCCGCCCGCTGCACGTCGGAAATCTTGCTGGTCTGTCCATAATAGGGCGAGTTGACGAGGGAAAGGATGGCCGTGGCCAAGGCCGGATCAAGCCGCAGTATGGAGGCGATGACACCGAAGTTCGGCTCGGATTTGACCGCCTCCTGGAGGAGCTGGGCCGTGGCCGGCGAAAAGGTCGCTTTCAGGCTTGCACGCAACGAGGTCGCGAGGTTGCGAGGGGGAAGGCGATCCTGGTTTGGCATGCTTATTTATCTCTTGTCAGGACGAATTCGATCATGGCTCCGAGCAGTTTTTTTTCCAGGCATTCGGGTAGCACGGCGAGAGCCTGGCTGGCTAGTGTCAAATAGGATTTGGCTTCATCCCGGGTCTTTTCGGCAAAACCCTGTCCCACGACATCGGCGACGATCTGGTCCTGCCTGACCGGGTGCAGGTTCACGTCCGTGAGCTCCCGGGTGGTAATCGCGCGTTGGTCCGCTGGCAGCGATTCAAGATACAAAAGCAGGGGCAGTGTGAACTTGCCTTCGCGCAGATCTCCGCCCAGCGGCTTGCCCGAGGTGTCGGCCCGCGACGTGTAGTCCAGGGCGTCGTCCACCAGCTGGAACGCGATGCCAAGGTTCAGGCCGAAGGTCTTGGCGCCCGTGCGCGCGCGCTCGGACCCTCCCGCCGCGATGACGCCGAACTCGCAGGCCGACTGGATCAGGTAGGCCGTCTTGCCGGTGATGATCTCAATGTATTCGGCCCGGGTGATATGCGCCTTGCGGATGGCGGCGATCTCCATGATTTCGCCCGTGGCCGTCTGCATTATGGCCTTGGTGATGCAGGAGGTCAGGGCCGGATTGTCCGTGCGGGCCACGATTTCGTTGGCCAGCGCCAGGAGCACGTCTCCGGCCAGCACCGTGGGTGTGATGCCGTAGATGGTGTGGGCGGCCGGTTTGCCTCTGCGCAGGTCCGCGTTGTCCAGGATGTCGTCGTGCATGAGGGTGGCCGAATGCAGAAACTCCAGGGAACTGGCCAGGGTCTGCAGATTGTCTCCCCGGAAATCCAGGGCGCGGGCAAAGAGAAGCGTGAGCATGGGGCGCAGGCGTTTTCCTCCGGCGTCCATGACATGCGCGGCCACGGGTCTGACCAGTTTGGGCAGGGCGTCGATCTCCCGCGCGATGGCGGCATTGATGGCCGGCAGCTCTTTGAGGAAGGTTGCTTTGAGTTGGGCGAAGGCTTCGTTCATGAAAGATCCCGCAATGTTTGCAGCGTGTTGAGAGCGGCCTGGCCGTCTGGGCCCATGTCCAGGCTGTATTCGTTGACGTAGGCGGCAATATGTTGTTCCAGCGTGATCGCGTCAAGCTCTCTGGCCAGGGAGGAGATAAATGGCATGACGGAGTCCTGCCGGGCCCTGGCATGAAGGATGCTCGCGCGGATGCTATCCGCTATGCGTGCGTGGAGGTCCGTGCCGAGTTCGTTCCGGGCCACGATGCAGCCCAGGGGAAAGGGCAGGGCGTTTGTGTGCTCACGCCACCATTGCCCAAGGTCGAGGCGCAGGGCAAGATCGTAGCGGTCATGGACCAGCGCGGTTTCGTGGATGAGCAGCCCCGCATCCACATCTCCGGCGCGCACGGCATCGACGATGGCGTGGAAGATCATGGGCACCGGGACAAAATTTCCGCCAAGGGCGGCGCGCAGCACGCAGGCCGCCGTGGTGTCGAGGCCGGGCACGGCGATCCTGTGCGGAGTGCCCGAAAAATCCTTGCGGGTCACGAGCTTGGGTCCATGTTCGAGGCCGAAAGCCCCGCCGCAGGGCAGGATTGTGTACGTGTCGCCCAAATTCAGGGCCGTGGCCGCGCTGACTTTGATCACGTCCCAGGCGCCGGCGAAGGCTCCCTGGTTGAGCTCCTGCACGTCATGCCAGAAAAACCGGCAGTCGCGTCCGGCCGGGGATGCGGTTAGGCCGAGCACCCAGGCTCCAAAGATGAAGCTGTCGTTGGGGCAGGGCGAAATGGCGACGCTAAGGGGGGTCATGCCGAGTCTCCGGTGAGAACGGGGAGAATGTTTTGCAGGGCGTTCAACGCCAGCTTGAAATTCCAAAGACGCTTGTCGCGGGCGCCGACAGGGTTGGACACGGTGCGGATCTCCAGAAACGCGATGCCCAGCCGCCGTGCCGCCAGCGCGAGGCTGAATCCCTCCATGTTTTCCGTGAGTCCGCCATGAAGGTCGCGAAGCGATTGCGCGCGCTGCGGGTCCCCGCTCACTCCGGCCACGGTCAGGCTCGGGCCGATGGCCCACGCGGGATGCAGGGTCATGCCCATGGCGGCCGCTTGCGCGATCGGATCAAGGTCGAGCCGGTTGGGGGGATCAAGGGGCAGGTCGGCGAACATCCGATGCCCAAAGACTTCCTCCTCTGCCGGTGAGGAATGACGCACTCCGTACTCCGGCCAGATTTCGGCGTCGGCGACGCAGGTCGAACCCAGGGGGGCGCGGGCCATGTCGAAGCTGCCGCAAATGCCCAGATTCAGAACTCCGGTCACCTCGGGATGGCGTTCGAGCAGGGCTCCCACGCTGAAGGCTGCGGCCACCGGCCCGATGCCTACCGGGCAGGGCAGAAAGTCGCGTCCTCGGATGCGTACGGGTTTAAGCGTATCCGTCGGAGAAGCTGCCGGCAGGTTTGCCGCGTTCTGGCATTCCAGCTGTGTTGCGCAGGCCAGGAGAATCATGCGGGGTCCATGGTTTACAGACGCCAGTATTTGAATTCGCGCGACAGGGCGTCCCTGTCCAGAAAGCCCTTGACGTCGATGACGATTCCGCCGGCGGGATTCTTGAACATGGCCGCGATGCGGCCCGCGTCAAGCTGCGCGAACTCGGCGTGCGAGACCGCCAGAATGAGAGCGTCAAGCTGCCGCAGTTCCGGCAGGGGCAAAAGATCCACCCCGTATTCCTCTTTGGCTTCCCGCGCATCGGCCAGCGGGTCGTGCACCAGGACATCGACGTGATAGTCGGAAAGTTCGTGGATGATGTCCTCTACCCGGCTGTTGCGCAGATCCGGCACATTTTCCTTGAAGGTCAGGCCCAGAAGGCCGACGCGGGCACCCTTGATCAGGCATCCGGCATCGATCATGGCTTTTATGGTCTTCTCGGCGATGAACTTGCCCATGCCGTCGTTGATGCGCCTGCCGGCAAGGATGACCTGCGGGTGGAAGCCGATGGATTCGGCCTTGAAGGTCAGGTAGTAGGGGTCCACCCCGATGCAGTGCCCGCCGACCAGGCCCGGCCGGAAGGGCAGAAAGTTCCATTTGGTGCCCGCGGCCTCGAGCACTTCGTTGGTGTCGATGCTCATGCGGTCGAAAATCAGGGCCAGTTCGTTCATCAGGGCGATGTTCAGATCCCGCTGGGTGTTTTCGATGACCTTGGCGGCTTCCGCGACCTTGATGCTCGAAGCGCGGTGCACCCCGGCCTTGACGATGGACGCGTAGAAGCGGGCCAGCAAGTCCGCCGTGGGCTGATCCTGGCCTGCGACCACCTTGACGATGCTCTCCAGGGTGTGGACCTTGTCGCCGGGATTGATGCGTTCCGGGGAATAGCCCACGGTGAAATCCCTGCCGCAGGTCAGGCCGGATTTCTCTTCCAGCAAAGGCACGCAGATTTCTTCCGTCAGCCCGGGATAGACCGTCGATTCATAGACGATGATGCAGCCCTTGCGCATGTGCGCGCCCACGGTGGCGGTGGCTCCGACCACGGGCCGCAGGTCCGGCTTGCGGTTGCCGTCGATGGGCGTTGGCACGGCCACCACGATGATTCCGGCCATGGCCAGCCTTGCGGGATCGTCGGTGTATTCGACCCGGGCGCGGGCCAGCTTCTCAGGCTCCACTTCCCGCGTGGAGTCCCTGCCGCTTTGCAGCTCTTCGATGCGGGGGCGGGAAATATCGAAGCCAATGACCTTGAAGTGGTCGCCAAGGGCCACGGCCAGGGGCAGGCCGACATAGCCCAGTCCCACCACGGCAACTTCCGAGGCGCCGGATGCGATATCTTCAAAAGTGATCATGGGAGTTCCTCGTTACAGCATGTCCCAAAGGGTTGAGGGGTGACGGCAATGAGCGGCCGGGAGGGCATCAGGACGGTTTTTGGGCCACGTGGATATAGACGATTCCCGAGCTCAGGGCCTGATAGCCGACCTGGTCGAAACCGGCGTCCCGGAGCTCTTTGGCCAGGGCCGAAGCGTTGGGAAAGGCCAGGATCGTGTCAGCCAGGTATTGGTAGGCTTCGGGATTCTTGGAGAAAAAGCGCCCGATGCGGGGCAGGACCTTGCCGAGATAGAAATTGTAGGCTCCCTGCCAGATCCTGGCCTGTCCGGTGCCGAATTCAAGAATGCACAGCCGTCCTCCGGGCGCCAGGACGCGCAGAATCTCGCTGTAGGCTTCGCTTCTGGGCAGGATGTTGCGGATGCCGAAGGCGATGGTCACCGTGTCGACACATTCGTCAGGCAAGGGCAGGGCGCGTCCGTCGGCCTGGACCGGAAAAATGGCTGGCTGGCTCACGACTTTTTTCTTGCCGCTGCAGAGCATGGCGCGGGAAAAGTCCATGCTCAGGATCTTTAGCGTGGGATGACGGCGCAGAATTTCCCTGCTCACGTCCAGGGTTCCGGCCGCAAGGTCGAGCACCGCGCCCGTGGCTCCGGTCCGCAGGGTGCGCACCAGACGATAGCGCCAGTAGATGTCTTGGCCCAGGCTCAGGAAATGATTGAGAAAGTCGTACCAGGTCGCGATGTTGTCGAAAAGGCTGGAGACCCGCTTTCCGTGCTCATTCGGGTTCAACGGCGCTGTCCTTCTCGATGTCCGAAATCTGACCGGTCTTGGTCACCGTGCGGTAGACGTCGTCGTAGATGGGTTCGAAGTATTCGGAAAAATTGGAAGGGGAGATGCGTCCGACTTCAATGAACTTGACGACGATTTCCTTGGCGACCTGCAGGGCTTGTTTTTGGATCTGGTCCATGAGTGTCTCTCTCTGGGTTGAAATGCAACAAAAAAACCGCCCGGGGGGAATGGTATCGACCTGCTTTGGGGGAAAACCGGGCGGTAAAAAAAGAAAGAAAAACCCTGAAGCCATCCCTTCGTTTTTTTTCTAGCTAGCACAGCCCAAAGTGGGAGTCGAGAGCCTCCCGGAGCCTTGACCCCGGGGGGCGGCTCAGTCTTCCATTTCCTGGAGCAGGGCCTGAATTTCCTCGCGGATGATCTTGGCCGCGGCGGCGGGCATCTGCTGCTGAACATATTCCTGAAGTCCGCTTCTGATCGCGTCCAGATCCGGGGTTGCGGGGGCCTTGGCGGCCAGGGCGTCGAGCTCCGCGCGCAGGCGATTTGCCTCGTCGCCAAGGGCAGCCATGGCGGCATCCTTGTCCGACAGGGCTTTTTGCATGGCGCTCAAGGCTTCTTCCTGTCCGCGCACAAGGGATCTCAGGTTTTCAAGTTCGGCTTCCATTTTCTGCATGGCCGAGGCGGGCAGGGTCTTGGCCAGTTCGGCGCGGATGTCCGGAATGGATTCGACCTGGCTTTGCAGGGCGTTCACGGATTCCTGCAGCCCGTCCATGCTGGCCGAGGACGCCAGTTCCGCCACCCTGGCCTCGACATGTTCGAGGATTTCCTGGCGCAGGGCTTCGGCCAGGGGCAGGTCCTTGGGGGATTGCGGCAGGAGGGCCAGGATTTGTTCGGCCCCGGGTTCTTCCCGGTTCTCAATCTGTGAACGCAGGCCTTCAAGTTCGGCCTCGATTTTCTGCATGGCCGAGGCGGGCAGGGTTTTGGCAAGTTCCGCCGAAAAGTCAGGCAGGGATTCAACCCGCTGTTGCAGGGCGCTCACGGATTCCTGCAGCCCGTCAACGCTGGAAGATGCCGCCAGTTCCGCCACCCTGGTCTCGACATGTTCGAGGATTTCCCGGCGCAGGGCCTCGGTCAGGGGCAGGTCCTTGGGGGACTGCGGCAGGAGGGCCAGGAGTTCTTCAGGACTCGGTGCGGGGGCGACTTCGGGCCGGGACTCCAGGGCGTCGAGCCGGGCGCTGATGATTTCGAGTTCGGCGCTTGAGACCGTCGGTTCACCTTCAAGCCGCGTCTGCGCGGCTTCAGGAGCCGCCTGGGCCGGAGAGGCCGCTGGCGGGGCTTGCTCTTTTGCCGACTGAAGAGGCGCGGGTTCATCCGCTTCCGCCTGCTCGGGCTCGTCCACCACAGGGGTGCCGAGCTGGATTACGGGAGCCTCCACGGGTTCTTCGGCCTGTTTTGCCTCGGCGGCAGCCTTGACGGGCGCTTCGGGGGCGGGGGGCTCGGGCTTGTCAGTCGATTCCAGGAGCACGGTTTCAGGAATGTCCGTGAGCAGGTCGTCGGTCAAGTCCTGGATGCTGGCGGCTTTTTCATCGCTCTTCAAACCCGGGATTTCGAGCTCGAGATCGATGGAGTCGGAGGAATAAAAAGTATCGTCGCCTTTTTGCTTTGGTTCCGGCATGTCCCCGTCGAGAATGATGTCGAGCGCGGTATCATCGTTGTCATTGTCTCCGATGCCTAGAGAATCGAAAAGATCGTCCAGATCCGAGATGTCCATGCCGGGATCGGGCGTCTGCGTTTTGGCCGGGGCTGCGGGAGCCTGGGGCCGGGCCGGGGTGGGAGCCGGTTCGTCGAAGAGGATATCAAGATCGATTTCATCGCCGGTTGCCTCGGCAGGCGCGGACTGGGGTTCGGCGTCGCGAAGCAGGTCGTCAAGCTCCTTGTCCAGGCTTTTGGCGTCAACGGCTTTGTCCATGGCGAAGTCTTCGAACTTTTTATCCAGCGCGATTCCTTCTTCCACGATCTCCGTCAGTTCAATGATATCGTCCGTCGGGTTGGTGCTTGTGGTCATGGCGTGATCCTTTCTTGGCGTTGTGGACATCGGCTTTTCCTATCAAGAAGCCTGGGCAAGGGCAATGCACGGGGCGGGTTATCTGATTTCCGACCGAAAAAAAAGCCCCCGCCACAGGGTCTGTGGCGAGGGCAACCAAAGGCCGGCCTTTGCTTGTGCTGATGTGCGGTCTCTAGCGTGAACGCTAGTTGGTGTGACACTTGCCACAGGCGGTGGGGCCGGTGGGCTTCTTGTCTTTTTTCAGAGCCTTGTGACAATCGATGCACTGGGTGTGGAAAGCGTTTTCCACCAGCTTGATGTCTTTGGCATTGGCCTTGTCGCGGAACTCCAGGGAGTCGTGGCAGCCGGAAGTGGTGCACTTCTTGACTGCGCCGCCGTCGGCTTCCAGGGTGTGGTGACACTGGACACATTCTACAGTGGCGTGTTTGGAATGGGGGAAGGGCACTGTTTTCTGCAGGGCCCCGGGTTTGTCACCCTTGGGTTTTGCCTTCATTCCCTCAGGGGCGCTGATGACGTAGTCGTCTCCGGGAGCGTCGGCAGCGCTGACGCTCATGACGGCGCCCAAGCACAGGAAAGCCGCGCAGATCAGGCTGATCAACAATTTCTTTTTCATCCTCTTTCTACCTCCAGAAAGAAAAGTTACAAAAAGCACAAGCAGGGACGTATATATCGACGGTCTTGGTCTTCAGTCAAGGACGCCCGGAAAAAGGGTTTGATTTTTCTAGAATTCAACCTTCCGGGCCGCCTCCAGGGTGCGTTCAAAATCCTGCTCGGAGTGGGCGAACGATGTGAAGGCGCACTCGAATCCTGAAGGTGCAAGATAAATGCCCTGTGCCCGCATCTGCTGGTAAAAAGACACGAAAGCCTTGCTGTCGGCCGTCTGCGCCGAGGGGAAGTCGACGACCGGAGTCTTGGTGAAGAAGAGTGTGAAAATGGAAGCGATGTGGTTACGGGTCACGGGCACGCCCTTGCCGCGCAAAATGTTCTCAAGTTCCCCGGAGAACGCATCGGTGCGGGCGGCGAGAGCCGGGTAATCCTGCTTGGCCAGCGCCTTCAGGGTAGCAAGGCCCGCGGCCATGGCCAGGGGATTTCCCGAGAGCGTTCCGGCCTGATAGACGTTGCCGCTGGGTGCGATGTGGCTCATGATCTCTCGTTTTCCGCCGTAGGCTCCAACCGGCAGGCCGCCTCCGATGATCTTGCCGAGGCACGTCAGGTCCGGGTCGATGCCGAAGGCCGCCTGGGCTCCGCCGAAGCTGACCCGAAATCCGGTGATGACTTCATCGAAAATGAGCAATGCCCCATGCTTGCGGGTCAACTCGCGCAGGCCCTCCAGGAATCCGGGCTTCGGCAGGACCAGGCCCATGTTGCCGGCCACCGGTTCGACGATGACGGCCGCGATGTCGTCTCCCTGCCGTTCAAACAGGGTCCGCACGGCGTCCAAATCATTATAGTGGGCCAGCAGCGTGTGCTTGACCACGTCGGCGGGCACGCCGGGGGTGCCGGGGATGGACTGGGTGGCGACGCCGGAACCGGCGCTGGCCAGAAATGCGTCGGCGTGGCCATGATAGCCGCCGTGAAATTTTATCACACCGTTTTTGCCCGTGTAGCCTCTGGCCAATCGCAGGGCGCTCATGGTCGCCTCGGTCCCGGAACTGACCATGCGCACCATGTCGATGCCAGGGACCGCGTCCACCACGGCCTGGGCCAGTTCGACCTCAAGCCTGCAGGGCGCTCCGAAGCTTGTGCCTCTGGTGGCCGTCTCGGCGATGGCCGCCGCCACTTTGGGGTGGTTGTGGCCGAGCAGCATGGGTCCCCAGGACATGACATAGTCGATGAATTCGTCACCGTCTTCGGTCGTGAGCTTGCTGCCGCCAGCCGAGGCGACGAAGAGCGGATCGCAGTGCACGCTCTTGCAGGCCCGCACGGGGCTGTTGACACCGCCCGGGATGAGGGTTCCAGCCTTCTGGAAAAGTTCCTGTGATATGGTCATGTCATCCCTCCGTGAATGCGCTAGAAATATTCCATTGATGTCTTTTTCAGCTCTTTTATGCTGAAAAGCATTTCGTACTGGGTCACCCCGGTCTGCTCCATGAGCGCCTGCACGACCTGCATGCAGTCCTCGCGGCTTTTGCCGTGGATCATGGTGTACATGTCGTAGGGCCAGTCCATGCAGTTGGGGCGCAGATAGCAGTGAGAAATTTCGGGGCGTGTGGCCATGATGCGTCCGACCTCGTCGGGGTCGAACCCCTCTTCGATGTACCAGGCCACCATGGCGTTGAAGCCGTAGCCCGCCTGCTGATGGCGCAGCGTTGCACCGAAGCGGCGAATCTGGCCGCCTTTTTTGAGTTTTTTGAGCAGCGCGAGGACTTCCTCTTCCGTACTGCCGGCCTGACGGGCAATGTCCGCGTAGGGGGTGGCGCTGTCGGGCAGGGTGTCCTGGACGATGCGCAGTATGTCGTGTTCGCTTTGGGTAAAATCCACTTTTTCTCCTGAGGGAGCCCGAAACTCCGGGTTTGTTTCGCGTCGGTCCTTACCTGTTTCGCCATATGCTGGCAATAGCGCCCTTTACAGAACGCGGAGCATCTTCGATAGTAAGCGGGCTTGCCCAAAGATCCGCATGGAGGTTTTTTCGTGAAGATTTCGATACTTGGAGCCGGGAGCTGGGGTACGGCCCTGGCCAATGTGCTGGCCTGCAAGGGCGAAGAGGCCTGGCTTTGGGCCCGGCGGACGGAGATCGCCGAGGACGTGAACGAGCGGTCCGCCAACAGCCGCTATCTGCCTGGTCTGCCACTTAACCCGAGCTTGCGGGCGGATACGGATCTGGCCCGGGTGCTGGCCGGGGCCGCCTGCGTCGTGCTTGCCGTGCCGTGCCAGAATCTGGCCCTTTTTCTGCGCGAACATCGCGGCCTTTTTCCGGTGCGGACCGGGATCGTGTGCGCGAGCAAGGGCGTGGAGCTGGGCACGTTCCGGACCATGGGCCAGGTGGTGCGCGACGAACTGTCCGGCCTTGAGCCTCGCTACGCGGTGCTCTCGGGGCCGTCCTTTGCCTCGGAGGTGGTGGCGAACATGCCTACGGCCGTGGCTCTGGGCTGCGCCGATCCGGCGCTGGCCGATCTGGTGCAGGGGCTTTTTTCCACGGAGAGCTTTCGCGTCTACGTCAACAATGATGTCACGGGCGTGGAGCTGGGCGGGGCGGTCAAGAACATCATGGCCATAGCTTCGGGCATTTCCGACGGCCTGGGGTTTGGAGAGAACGCCCGCGCGGCGCTGATCACCCGCGGACTGTCCGAAATGTCGCGCCTGGGCGCGGCCATGGGCGCGCGTCCGGCCACGTTTATGGGCCTGTCCGGCATGGGCGACCTGGTTCTGACCTGTACCGGGGATTTGAGCCGCAATCGGCAGGTGGGGCTGGCCATCGGCCGGGGGCAGACCCTGGAGGAAGTCCTGGCGGGGATGCACAATGTGGCCGAAGGGGTGAAAACGACCCAGGCCGTGCACGCGCTGGGCGTGAATAAGGGCATCGATTTACCCATCACCGGCCAGGTTCACGCCGTCCTTTTCGAGAACAAGAATCCCGCCGAGGCGGTGCGTGAACTCATGACTCGGCCCTTGCGGGAGGAATGAGTCAGCCTGTGAACGTGACCCAGATCGTGCGCGTTCTGGGTCCGTCGAATTCCCCCAGGAAGATGCGTTGCCATGTCCCGAGCATGAGCCGCCCTTCGTGTACGATGACTTGTACGGATGACCCGAAGAGCGTCGCCTTGATGTGCGCGTCCGAATTGCCCTCGGCGTGGCGAAAGCCTGCATGCTGGGGGATTATGCTCCGCAGGTGGGCCAGGATGTCCCGGCAGACGTCGGGATCGGCCCCTTCGTTGATGGTCAGTCCCGTGGTCGTGTGCGGCGTGTAGACCGTCATCAGCCCTGAAACGGTTTCCCGGCTTTTCAGAAGCTCTTCCAGACGCGCGGTGATGTCGATCATGGCCTCTTTGGCACTTGTCTTGATCTGAATGGAATGCATGGCTAGCCTCGATATTCAAGCGTCAGGGCATTGCCCTTGGTGTTGTAGCGGGCGGCCTTGGCATAATTGCGGAAAATCTCGTGCCCGCGGCCGCTGACGTCGTCAGCCTGGCTGCGGGCCTGCATGTGCCTGTCCCAGGCAAATCCGGGGCCTTCGTCCATGATTTGCAGATCAAAGCCGTCTGCGCGGGCCAGCAGCCGAAACATCACCGTCTTGGTGCGATCCAGGTTGTTGCCGTGGATCATGGCGTTGTTGAGCGCCTCGCGCGCCAGGAGCGAGAGGGGGAAGAGATGCTCGCTTGCGTTTCTTTCCTCCAGGAAAATGCGGATCTGATCCACGCAGCGGTCCACGTTTTCAAGGATGGTGTCCATTTCAAGGGCGAATCCCTGAGCAAGGGGCGTCAGTTCAAACATGTCAGACCTCCAGGCCAAGGAGGATGGTGTCATCCTCACGCGCTGCCCCAGGCTCGGCCAGCGTTTCGTGGATTGCATTCACGGCCTGCGCCAGGGGCAGATTCCGGTGCGCTTCGCAGACCGCTTTGAGCCGGGCCTGTCCTTCCTCGCGCGTCATCTTCTTGTCTCCGAAACCTTCTATGAGACCGTCGGTGTACATGAACAGCCGGTCGCCGGGTTGCACCGAAAGCTCCAGCGCTTCGAACCAGACGGAATCGAAGACGCCCAGAATGTCTCCGGAAGGTTGCGGGATTTCCGCGCTGCCTCCCGACCTGAGAAGGACAGGCGCGGGGTGCCCCGCGTTGACGTAGGTCAGGGTCCGCCGCTCGCGGTTCAGCCGGGCGAATCCGGCCGTGATGTGGGTGCCGCCGGTCAGGATGCGGCAGAGGACGCTGTTGATCATGGTCAGGCTCTCCGTCGGGGAGGTGACCAGATTGCAGTTCTGGCTGAGCAGGGCTTTCAAGGCCGAGGTGATGTAGGATGTGCCGAGGTCGTGTCCGCTGACATCGGCCACGACATAGTCGAAGGTCGTGCCGCCGACATGCAGCACGTCATAGAAATCTCCGCCCGCCTCAAGGACCGGCTCGAAGCGGACCGCGAATCCCGCCTCGGGCAGTTCGGCGGGCAGGACCAGGAGGGCCTGCTGCGCGTCCTGGACCTGGGCCAGCCTTTGGGCCTGGGCTTCGATGAGGGCGCGGTAGGTGAAGCGCAGCTTCAGGTGCACCTTGACCCTGGCCAGAACCTCGGCCTTCTCGAAAGGCTTGGAGATGAAATCGACTCCGCCAACTTCCAGCCCCCGGACCTTGCTTGAAGTGTCTGTCAGGGCGGAGATGAAGATGATCGGGATTTCGGAGGTCAGCGATTGCTGCTTGAGCAGTTCGCACGTTATGTATCCGTCTTCGCCGGGCATCAGCACGTCGAGCAGGATGAGGTCGGGGATGTGCTCGGCGGCCAGGGCCCTGGCAGCGGGGCCGCTGGTGCAGGACAGGGTGCGGTATCCGTTTTTTTTGAGCACGATATCAAGAAGCTTGATGTTGAGCGGCTCGTCATCGACGATGAGAATGCAGGGTGTGGTGTCTTTCACTGGCGCGCCGTGTTGCAGAGGTGGTGGATGCCTTTGGGGATAGCTGAAATCGGGGGGAATGCAAAGGTTCGGCCCCGGCTTTGCCCTGTCGGCCTGCGTCAATCCTGACTTGCGATCATTATTATGGATATGCAACGGGGTGGATCGGCCTTTGCGTTCTTGAGCGCGGGGCGTTGGCCGGCATGCGATGGCGAGGGTTTTCGGGAGAAGTTTCAAAAAAAATGCGCAACATGCAAAAGAGATATTGACAGAAGTCAAAAAGCGAAGATATATGCGGCTCTCCATTTAGGTGCGTAGCTCAGTGGGAGAGCACTTGCTTGACGTGCAAGGGGTCAGGAGTTCGACCCTCCTCGCGCCTACCAAAAAAGAACTCATAGGGAGGCACAGCCTCCCTATCGTGTTTGTGAGGCAGGGCATTATGGTTCAGATACAAGGTCAGGACGTCGAGGTTCAGGCTGGTCAGACATGCGCGGATGTGTTGCGCACGGTCCTTTCCGGCAAGAAGATGAAGGCAGCGGTGGCCTGTGCTTGCGACGGCGCGCTGCTCGACCTGGCTCGCCCGGTGCCTGCCGGAACCGCCGTCATGGAGCCCGTGTTCACGGACTCCGCCCAGGGCCTGACCGTCCTGCGTCATAGCGCCGCCCATGTCATGGCCGAAGCTGTCAAGGAGCTGTTCCCCTCCGCCAAGGTGACCATCGGTCCCGATGTCGAGAACGGCTTCTACTACGATTTCGATTTCGAGCGCCCGTTCACTCCCGAAGATCTGGAAAAGATCGAGGAGCGCATGGCGCAATCCGTGGCCGCGAACCAGCCCTTCACCCGCGAGGAGATGAGCGCTGCCGAGGCCAAGGAGCTTTTTGCCTCCATGGGCGAAACATACAAGCTTGAAATCATCGATGACCTTGGCGCCGATGAGGTGTCCATCTACCGCCACGGCAATTTCGTGGATCTCTGCCGCGGACCGCACCTGCCGTCCACCGGCTTTTTGCAGGCCGTGAAGCTGACCTCCGTTGCCGGAGCCTACTGGCGCGGGGATTCAAACCGTCCCATGCTGCAGCGCATCTACGGGACAGCGTTTGCCACCCCCAAGGATCTCAAAGCCCATCTGGCCATGATCGAAGAGGCCAAAAAGCGCGACCACCGCAAGCTCGGCCCCCAGCTTGACCTGTTCAGCTTCCACGAACGCGGCGGCGCGGGCATGGCGTACTGGCATCCCAAGGGCGGCCTGCTACGGACCATCCTTGAAGATTTCGTGAACAAGGAAATGATCCGTCGCGGCTACGGCATCGTGCGCACCCCCCAAATTTTGAAGCGCGACCTGTGGGAGACCTCCGGACACTACGCCAACTACCGTGAAAACATGTATTTCACGGAGATCGACGAGGTGCCTTACGGGGTCAAGCCCATGAACTGCGTGGCGCACATGCTCATCTACAACACCACCCAGCGCAGCTATCGCGATCTGCCTGTCCGCCTGTTCGAATTCGGTGTCGTGCACCGGCACGAGCTGTCCGGCGTTCTGCATGGCCTGATGCGCGTGCGCCAGTTCACCCAGGACGATGCGCACATCATCTGCCGTCCGGACCAGCTCCTGGACGAGATCAAGGGCGTCATGACCTGGATTCAGGATCTCATGGGAGTCTTTGGTTTCGAATATTCCATGGAGATCAGCACCCGGCCCGAGAAGTCCATCGGCTCCGACGAAGACTGGGAGCGCGCCACCGCCGCCCTCATGGACGCCATGGGTCAGATGGAGCTGCCGTATACGATCAACGAGGGCGACGGCGCCTTCTACGGTCCCAAGATCGACGTGAAGCTGCGTGACTGCCTCGGCAGGCAGTGGCAGTGTTCGACCATCCAGGTCGATTTCACCTTGCCGGATCGTTTTGACTTGTTATACGTGGGCGAGGATGGCGAGCGGCACCGGCCTGTCATGGTGCATCGCGCCATCATGGGCTCTGTTGAGCGTTTTATCGGCATCCTGACCGAACATTTCGCCGGAGCTTTTCCGGCATGGCTTGCTCCTGTCCAGGCCCGTATTTTGACAGTGACCGACAACCACAATGAATTCGCCCGCGATTGCCAGGCCGCGTTGCAGCGGGCGGGAGTGCGTGTGGAACTCGATCTGCGCAACGAGAAGCTGGGATACAAGGTGCGCGAGGCGCAGATGGAAAAGGTTCCGTACGCGCTGGTCATCGGGGATCAGGAAGTCGAGCAGGCCTGCGTCAACGTGCGCATGCTGGGCGGCAACAATCTGGGCGCCATGCCTATTGATACGTTTGTCGACCTTTTGCGGCAGGAATGCGAAAAACCATTTAAACATGGAGGAATGAGATATTCTTTCAGCTGCTAAGGCCCGCCGGAACAAGCAAATCAGGGCCAAGGAAATCCGGGTTGTTGGAGATGATGGGAATCAGCTGGGTATCATGACCGTGCCCGAGGCCTTGGAACAGGCCGAGGGAAAGGGACTTGACCTGGTTGAAGTGGCGCCCAACGCCAAGCCGCCGGTCTGTAAAATTATGGACTACGGCAAGTACCTCTACGAGGAAAAGAAAAAGTCACAGGAAGCCAAGAAGCGTCAGACCCAGATTCAGGTCAAGGAAATCAAGTTCCGTCCGCATACCGACGATCATGACTTGATGACCAAGATCAAGCATATCCGCAGGTTCATAGAGGACGGAGACCGCTGCAAGGTGACAGTGTTTTTCCGAGGCCGCGAAATGGCGCACAAGGATCGAGGGCAGGTCATTCTGGACCGGATCGTGGAGATGGTTTCCGACGTGGCCAAGGTCGAGCAGACCTCCCGAGTCGAAGGCCGGACCATGTTTCTCCTGCTGGCAGGGCTTCCCAAAAAATAAGCTAGCTCCCTCTGCCGCCTTTTTAAGAAAAATTTCCCGCCACATCGGCGGGAGGGAGCAGTATTGCCGGTCGCTCACGCGACCATTCAAGTCTGTTTGAGGAGGAACTATGTCAAAGGTGAAAACCAACAGAAGTGCGGCCAAGCGTTTTCGGGTCACGGGCACAGGCAAGGTAAAAAGAAGCCACGCCAACATGCGCCACATCCTGACCAAGAAATCCGCGAAGCGTAAAAGACAGCTGCGTCAGTCCACCATGACTGCCCAGTCCTGTGTCGGCGCGATTCGTCGTATGGTACCGTACATTTTCTAGTTCCGGCATTGTGCCGGGACGGAACGACTCAGCGCATAGTCATTTCCCACTATGCCTGATTGCGAAAGGAGAAGATCATGAGAGTAAAAAGAGGAAAGACAGCCCACAGAAGGCACAAGAAGTACTTGGCCCTTGCCAAGGGCTATCGCGGAGCGCGCAGCAAGCTGTACCGCACCGCCCGAGAAACCGTTGAGCGCGCCTTGTGCTTCGCCTACCGCGACAGAAAGCAGAAGAAGCGTGCCTTTCGGAGACTGTGGATCGTGCGCATCAACGCCGGCGTGCGTGAATACGGCCTGACCTACAACCGTTTCATGCATGGTTTGAAGCTCGCCGAAATCAATCTTAACCGGAAGGCCCTGGCCGACATGGCTGTCTATGAAAAAGACGCCTTTGCCGCGCTGTGCCAAATGGTAAAATCCAAGGCGAACTAGTGGCTAACGATATTATTCGCAAGCTTGAAAGCCTGGTCCCGGAGCTCAATGAAGCCCTGGGCCAGGCTTCTTCATTGGAAGAGTTGGAGGAACTGCGTGTCCGTTTTCTCGGACGCAAGGGACTCCTGGCCGATCTGATGTCCGGTTTGACCGCGCTGGGCCCCGAAGAGCGCCCGGCCGCGGGCAAGGCCGCCAATCAGGTCAAGGTCGCCATGACGACCCTGTGGGAAGAGCAGGTCGACGCCCTGAAGTCGCGTGCGCGCGAGCAGGCCCTGGGCGCGTTTGACGCCTCGGTGCCGTCCTGGCAGCCCGATCTTGGCTCGCTGCATCCGGTGACCCTGGTCACCCGCGAAATCTGCGCGGTGTTCACGAGCCTCGGGTTTGAGGTCGTGTCCGGACCGGAAGTGGAGAACGACTTCAACAATTTCGAAGCGCTCAACCTTCCTCCCGAGCATCCCGCCCGCGACATGCAGGATACCCTCTACATTTCGGATTCGATCCTGCTGCGTACCCACACCTCGCCGTTGCAGGTGCGGACCATGCTGGCACGCAAGCCGCCGCTCGGCGTCATCGCGCCGGGCAAGGTCTATCGCCGGGACTCGGACATCACCCACACCCCGATGTTTCATCAGGTCGAAGGGCTGCTCGTGGACACCCACGTGACCATGGCCGACCTGCGCGGCATTCTGACCGCCTTTGTGCAGAACGTGTTCGGTCACGACACCAGGGTCCGCTTTCGTCCGAGCTTTTTTCCCTTTACCGAGCCCAGCGCCGAGGTGGATATCAGCTGCGTGATCTGCGGCGGAAAGGGCAAGGTGAACGGCGAGCCGTGCCGCGTGTGCAAGGAAACGGGCTGGGTGGAGATTCTTGGATGCGGCATGGTCGATCCGGCCGTGTTCCATAAAGTCGGTTACGATCCGGAAATCTACACGGGCTTCGCTTTCGGTCTGGGTGTCGAACGCATCGCCATGCTCAAATACGGCATCGGCGATCTGCGCATGTTTTTCGAGAACGATCTGCGGTTCCTCCGGCAATTCGCCTGAGCGGACATAAGGTTTTGCCATGCTGTTAAGCTTGAACTGGTTGCGGGAATTCGTGCCCTACGAAGGGGACGTCAAGGCGTTGGGTGACAGGTTGACCATGCTCGGTCTGGAGGTGGAGGAGATCGCGAATCCCTTTGCCGCGCTGGAGAAGATCGTGGTCGGGCATGTTCTTGAAAGGGCTCCGCATCCGTCTTCGGACCATCTTTCGGTCTGCAAAGTGGACATCGGCACGGGCGAGATCCTCGACATCGTCTGTGGCGCCCCCAACGTCGCCACCGGCCAGAAGGTGCCTGTCGCCCCGGTGGGCACGACCATGCCCGGCGGACTGGTCATCAAGAAGGCAAAACTGCGTGGGCATCCGTCCTGCGGCATGATCTGTTCCGAGCGTGAACTGAACCTGGGCGAAGGCCACGAAGGCATCATGGTCCTTGATCAGGACCTCGTTCCGGGCACGCCGATCTGCGAGGCCCTGGGCCTGGACCAGGTCGTGCTGGACGTGAGCATCACCCCCAACCGCGCGGACTGCCTGTCCGTGCTCGGCCTGGCCCGGGAAGTGTCGGCAGCCTTCGGCTTGCCCCTGACGATTCCGCAGGCTGATCTGGTCGAGAGCGGGGATCCCTTCGAGGGTTTCGCCATCGAGCCGGACGCCGACCTGTGCCCGCTCTATCAGGCGCGGCTTATCCGGAACATAAAGATAGCTCCCAGCCCCGACTGGCTCAGATATCGCCTCCTGGCCGTGGGCCTGCGTCCGATCAACAACATCGTCGACGTAACCAACTACGTGATGATGGAGTGCGGGCAGCCCCTGCACGCCTTTGACCGGGATCTCCTGCGCGGAAACCGCATCCGGGTGGAACGCGCCCAAGAGGGTATGACCCTGACCACCCTCGATGGCCAGAACAGAATTTTGGCGGAAAAAGACGTGCTCATCTGGGATGACGAGCAGCCTGTCGCCCTGGCCGGCGTCATGGGCGGCGCCAATTCCGAGATCGGCGACACGAGCACCACGGTCCTGCTTGAGAGCGCGGTCTTTGATCCGGCGTCCATCCGCAAGACGGCCCGACGCCTGGGACTTTCCAGCGACGCCTCCTATCGTTTCGAGCGCGGCGTGGATCAGATCGGGAACACGCACGCCATGAACCGGGCCGCGAGCCTCATGGCCGCCGTGTCCGGCGGCACGGTCGCTCCCGGGGTGGCCAAGGCCGAGCCCCGTCCGTTCTCGCCCAGGATCATTCCCTTCACTCCGGCCAAGGCTACGAGGCTTCTGGGCGTCGAAATGTCTCCCGAATTCTGCCGCGAGACCCTGACCCGCCTGGGATGTGGCGTTGTGGACGGCGAATCCTGGCAGGTCACGGCGCCGTCCTTCAGGCTGGACCTTGAGCGCGAAGTCGATCTCATCGAAGAGGTTGCGCGGGTGTACGGGATGGACCGCATCGAGGCGGTGCTGCCCACGGTCAAGAAGAGCCTGGCCGATCTGGACAAGGCCGATCCCACCTTTGCGTTTTTGAGCCAGGTCAAGGACTGGGGACGTGGCGCGGGCCTGTCGGAAGTAGTGAATTACAGCTTTGTCGGCACGGCGGATCTGGACCGTTGCGGACTGCCCCTTGAAGGTCGGGTGAACATTTTCAATCCGCTGAGCGAGGAAATGAACGTCCTGCGCACGGAACTTGCGCCCGGGATGCTCGGTTCGCTGCGCCAGAATATGAGCCAGGACAACACACGCATCCGCATTTTCGAGGTCGCGCATTCCTTTGTGCAGGACCCAGGCAGCGATACCTTGACCCGGGAGAACAACCGTCTCGGAATCCTGCTGCACGGCGGCCGCTTTCCCACCCGCTATCCGTATCCCGAGGGCCGCTTCGGATATGCCGACATCAAGGGCTTGGTGGAGCACCTGCTGCTGACGCTGGGCGTGGGCGCCGCAAGCTTTGAACGCGGCGGTGAGCATGCGTATCTGGCTCCCGAGATTTTGGTGCGGGCCGGAGAAACGGTCGTGGGCCGGGTCGGCATGATCCGCGAGGATCTGGCCGATGCCTATCAGGCGCGCGGCGAGGTCTGGTACGCGGATCTCGACCTTGATCTGCTCATGGGCATGCGTCTGAACGTTGCGTTCAAGGCGATCCCCAAATTTCCGGTGGTTCGCCGGGACATGACCCTGGTCGCGCCCGAGAGCCTTGCAATCGGTGCGGTAGTTGATACGGTCAGGGCATTGCAGGAACCGTTGCTTACGGATGTCTTTCTGGTCGATGTCTACGCTCCGGAAGGGAGTACGGAGCGCAATCTGACCTACCGGTTTGTGTTCCGTCACGCAGAACGCACCCTGAAAGACAAGGAAGTGGAAAAAATCAATCTTCGCATTGGTCAGCATCTGGTCGAGAGGTTGCCTGTCCGTTTTTCCTGACAGGCTTCGCGGGCCAGGAGGGAACGTGCTCAAACCCGTTACGCCCGACACCGAAAAACGCTTGCGCATTGGACAGGTTGCCCGGCGGCTTGGCGTGGAACCCTATGTATTGCGTTTTTGGGAAGAGGAGTTCCCCCAGCTGACCGCTGCCCGGACTTCCAAGGGGCAGCGCTACTACACCGAGGAACATGTCCGCGTTCTGGAGCGGATTCGCCATCTTCTGTATGTTGAGAAACTGACCATCAAGGGCGCACGCCAAAAACTCGAAGGCGCGGAGTCCATCCGCGCTCCGCTGGATGCGATTCGGCGAGAGTTGGAAGAGATTCACCGCCTGCTGACCAAAAATCCCTGACTCGCCTAGAGATCGGGGTTTTTTTGTGCATGGTCGGCCCTGCCATATATCTTTACATGGCGAATTCGAGGCCGTAGCATTTTTGTGTTGTCGGTTTTTCGAAAAACCAAAAAATGTCCTCAAGGAAGGCCATGCTGAAAGTATACGCCGACAAAAATGGTAAAGCCGTATTCCATTGTCCCCACTGCGGCTTCGTCACCAATTTTGACGCCTCGGCGTATCGGGACCGCGACAGCCGCATCAGGATCAAATGCCGCTGCGGCGAAAGCATGACCATGCTGGTTGAGTTCAGGGAATACTATCGCAGATCCGTGTCCCTGGCGGGCAGGTGCTCCGTGCATAGGACCAGAGAGGAACTGGAGATCAAGGTGCGCGATCTGTCCATGAGCGGATTGTCCTTTTCCATTGAATCGCCAATGGTAGAGGAGTCGACAGTTCTGCAGATCGGCGACGTGGTGACGGTGCGGTTTCGTCTCGATTCTCCGCCGGAAAATCTGATCCAGCGGATGGCCTTGGTCCGCAATATCCGTAGCGGTACCATCGGCGCCAAGTTTGCCAGGAGCGAATATGACAAGGAACTCGGTTTTTACCTTCTGCATTGATCCTGTCCGGAGGGGTGCATGAACAGGGATCTCGACAACGGTAACGGCAATGGGACCGAAGAGGCCATGAATCCCATCGTCAGGCTTCTGATCCGTGAAGGCCATCTGACCGTCGAGCAGGCGCAATATGCGCGGCGGGTCACGTCCAAGCTGCACATGAGCAAGCCACTGACCGATGTCGTGCGGGAGCTCGGTTACGTCACGGACGAGACGATCCGCCAGACAGTTCGGCGCAATCAGGGCGAATTGCGCATCGGCGATCTGCTGAACGGCTTGGGCTATCTGACCGACGAGGAGCTCAACCGCGCTCTCGATTTGCAGTTGCAGGGCGGGCGGCAGCAGAAGCTGGGCGACATCCTCATCCAGCACAAATTTCTGGCGGACGAGAAGCTGACGGAAATACTGGCCATGCAGCTCGGCTTGCCGATTCTGGAGCTTGCGGCCAAGGATCCGGATCCGGGGCTGATGGCTCGCGGGCCCGTGGAATACTACGAGCAATACCGCTTTGTGCCCTTCGACATGCAGCCCGACGGTTCGGTGCGCGTCGCCTTCGCCGATCCCCTCGATCCTCGCAGCCTGGACGCGGCGCGGGATTATTTCGGCAAGAACATTGTCGTCTGCATCACCCGGGTCAGCCAGCTCGACGACGTGCTGACCAAGCGCAAGGAAGAGTTGCGCATCGGGAACGGGGCGGACCTGAACCGTCTGAACATCGTCGAGATCGCCAACTCCATCGTGCTGGCCGCGTTCAAACGGGGGGCCAGCGACATTCATGTCGAGCCCATGGCCGACCGCTTGCGGGTCCGTTTCCGCGAAGATGGCGTCATGGTCCATTTCCGCGATTATCCCATCGGTGCCGTGGCTCCGCTGGTCAGCCGTTTCAAGATCATGTGCGGTGCGGACATCGCGGAAAAGAGGCGGCATCAGGACGGGCGACTTATTTTCAATCACATGGGCGTGCAGATCGATCTGCGCATGTCCTTTTATGTCACGGTGTACGGCGAACAGATCGTCATGCGCCTGTTGAAGAATCAGGAAGAGCTTTTGCCCATGCACGAACTTGGGATGCTCCCGGGCATGCTCAGCCGGTTCATGGAAGAAGCCCTGGACGCGCCCTCCGGGGTGATCATGGTCACCGGGCCCACGGGGTCCGGCAAATCGACCACGGTCTACAGCTGCATCAACTATCTGAACCGGCCCGAAGTGAGCATCATCACGGCCGAGGACCCGGTCGAATACAAGGTTCGCGGCATCGGGCAATGTTCCAGCATGCCCTCCATAGGCCTGACTTTCGAGGAGACCCTGAAGCATATCGTCCGTCAGGACCCGGACATCGTGGTCATCGGCGAGGTGCGCGACCATTTTTCGGCGGAGATGTGCATCCAGACCGCCCTGACCGGGCACAAGGTTTTGACGACCTTTCACACCGAGGACAGCATCGGCGCCCTGGTCCGTCTTCTGGACATGAACATCGAACCGTTTCTGGTCTCCTCGACTCTGTCCTGCATCCTCTCGCAGCGCTTGGTGCGGCGGGTCTGCCCGCACTGCGCGGTTCCCTATCAGCCCGACCTCAGCCAGCTGAGACGCATGGGTTGCACCTACGGGGATCTGGCCGGAGCGGAATTCCGCAAGGGCCGGGGGTGCGCCATCTGCAGGCACAGCGGCTACAAGGGCCGTCTGGCCGTATACGAGATGCTCATCCCGGAAGTTTTTATCCGGGACGCCGTATTGCAGCGCAAGACCACCCACGATCTGCGCGTTATCAGTGTCGAGAAGGCCGGCATGATTTCCCTGATGGAAGACGGCATCACCAAGGCGGCCATTGGCATGACCACGGTGGAAGAGGTCCTACGGACCTTGCCCAGAGTCCAAAAACCCAGGCCTCTGGCCGATTTGCGAAGGATACTCGGAGTCTAGGAATGTTTGAAATTGCCTCCATTCATGACCGTGTGCGTGAATTTCTTGATGAACCCGGCAACGATCTGCCGGTTTTCGATCGCACGGCCCTCCTGGTCCATCAGGAGGCCACCAAGGCCGATCCGGACACGGACAAGGTCATCAGCTACATCGCCCAGGATCAGGTTCTGGCGGCGGAAGTGCTCAAAGTCGCCAATTCCTCCTTTTTCCGGGGCATCAAGAAAGTCAGCCGGATTCAGGATGCCGTGGTGCGCATTGGTCTGCGCGAGGTGGTCAACAGCGTGATGATGGCCACGCAGCGCAAGAATTACAGCTCCCGCAACCCGTTCGTGCAGCAGTATACGGCCACGTTGTGGAAGCATTCCGTGGCCTGCGCTTTTGGCGCGCAGTGGCTGGCCAAGCGCTGCGACCACTCCGAGCTTGCGCCTGAGGCCTTCATTGCCGGTCTGATTCATGACGTGGGCAAGCTCTTGGTGCTCAAGGCCCTGGTTTCCGTGGGCGAGAAAGACAAGGACGCGCCTCGGATCACCAAGACAGCGGCCGATGAATTCGTCGAGACCATGCATCCCGAATGCGGGTTTCTGCTGCTCGAAAAATGGAATCTGCCCGAGTCCTACTGTTACGTATGCCGGGATCACCATCGCCGGGATTATGACCAAGGGAGCACCCTGCTGGTTCTGGTGCGACTGGCCAATCTTGTATGCAGAAAGCTCGGCATCGGCCTGCGCCAGGATCCCGACCTGATCCTGGTCACCAGCAGCGAGGCCGGGATTCTCGGTCTGTCCGACATTACACTTGCGGAACTGGAGATCGCGATGGAAGACCACGTAGCCAACGCGGAAATCTGACCTTCATTCACCCCAATCGTCCCAACGGAGACACTACGACAATGAAGCTGGCGCAACGCATAACCAGGATCAAGCCTTCCGCGACCCTGACCATCAACACCAAGGCTCAGGAGCTGCGCGCCGCAGGGCGGCAGATTGTCAGCCTGGCCGTGGGCGAACCCGATTTCCGCACGCCCGAGCATGTTTGCCAGGCCGCCAAGGCCGCCATGGACGAAGGCTTCACCCGCTACACCCCCGTGCCGGGCATTCCCGAGCTGCGTACGGCCGTGGCCAAATATTTCAAGACCTTTTACGGCGTGGATGCGGCCATGGAGAACGTGGTAGTGACCAACGGCGGCAAGCAGAGCCTGTACAATCTGTTTCAGGTGCTGCTCGATCCGGGCGACGAAGTCATCATCCCCGCGCCGTACTGGGTCAGCTATCCGGCACTGGTGCAGCTGGCCGACGGCGTGTCCGTTTTCGTGGCCACGGAACCGCAGAACAATTTCCTGGTCAGCGTGGAACAGCTGGAGGCGGTCCGCACCCCGCGCACCCGTTGCCTGGTCATGAACACGCCCTCCAATCCGACGGGCTGTCATTACACCCAGACGCAGCTTGACGCCATCGCCGCCTGGGCCGTGGATAAGGGCGTCTTTGTCATCTCCGATGAAATCTACGATCAGCTGGTCTATGCTCCGGCCAAGCCTGCGTCCCTGGCTGCCTGGTGGCAGCGCTACCCTGAAAATTTTGCCGTGGCCAATGGCCTGGCCAAGAGTTTCGCCATGACCGGCTGGCGGGTGGGCTACACCCTGGCCCATGCGGATCTGATCAAGGCCATGACCAAGATTCAGGGCCAGTCCACGTCCAACATCTGTTCCATCGCCCAGAAGGCGGCCCTGGCGGCCCTGACCGGCGGGTGGGACTGCCTGACCCCCATGCGCGAGGCTTTCGTGCGCAGGCGTGACCTTGGCCTGGCCATGATCCGCGAGTGGGGACATGTGATCTGCCCGGAACCGGCTGGCGCGTTCTATCTTTTTCCGCAGGTGGACTGGTACTACACTCCTGAAGTGCCGGATTCCACGGCCCTGTGCGGCTTGCTGCTGGAAAAGGCCGGCGTGGCCCTGGTGCCCGGGGCCGCATTCGGCGACGACCGCTGCATTCGTATTTCGTATGCGCTCGATGACGATACTCTGTCCGGTTGCCTGGACAGGATCGGCCAGGTTCTGCACGGCTTGAAAAAATGATTGGAGGTAGGCCCTGTGATTGACCAGTCCCCCCCGTGGAAAGCCCTTGTCGAACATGTCGCGGAGCTCAAGCACATGCGTGAGCTTTTTGACCGTGATCCGGGTCGTTTCGACCGTTTTTCAGCGGAAGGCGCCGGTCTTTTTCTGGATTATTCCAAGAACAGGATCACGGACAAGACCATGAACCTGCTTTTCGATCTGGCCGGCGAGGCCGACGTGGCCGGGCGGGTGGAGGCCATGTTTTCCGGTTCGCGCATCAACACCACCGAAAATCGGGCCGTGCTGCATGTGGCCCTGCGGGCGGACGCGGACCAGTTCATTCTCGTGGACGGGATAAACGTCGTGGAACAGGTGCAAGGGGTGCTGGACCAGATGGACGTGTTCACGGGCAAGGTCCGCTCCGGGGAATGGAAGGGCTACACGGGAGCGCGCATCACGGATGTGGTCAATATCGGCATCGGCGGGTCGGATCTGGGGCCGCGCATGGTCACGGCGGCTCTCGACCACTACCGTCAGCAGGATCTTGATTTTCATTTTGTTTCCAACATCGATGGCACGCACATCTCCCAAGTGCTGGGCAAGGTGCGCCCCGAAAGCACGCTTTTCATAATTGCCTCCAAGACCTTCACCACCCAGGAAACCCTGACCAACGCGCACACCGCCCGCGACTGGTTTCTGCGGAGCGGGGCGGCGCAGGCCGACGTGGCCCGGCATTTCGTGGCTCTGTCCACCAATGAGGCCGCTGTCCGGGAGTTCGGCATCGACCCGGCCAACATGTTCGCCTTCTGGGACTGGGTAGGGGGGCGCTACTCCCTGTGGTCCTGTATCGGCCTGTCCATCGCCCTGGCCGTGGGCATGGAGAACTTCCGCGAGCTTCTGGCCGGCGCCAGGGAGATGGACAAGCATTTTCGCACAACGCCCTTTGAGCACAACATCCCTGTGCTGCTGGCGCTTCTGGGCGTGTGGTACCGCAATTTCCACGGTTTGGAGTCCCATGCCGTGCTCCCTTATGACCAGTATCTGGCACTTTTGCCCGCGTATCTGCAGCAGGCGGACATGGAGAGCAACGGCAAGGGCGTGAACCGGGACGGAATACCCGTGACCCACGCCACGGGCCCGATCCTGTGGGGCGAGCCCGGCACCAACGGCCAGCATGCCTTTTACCAGCTTTTGCACCAGGGCACGACCGTGGTTCCCTGCGATTTTCTGGTAGCGGTCAATCCGCTGCATGCGGTCGGCGAGCATCACACCATCCTGCTGGCCAATTTTCTGGCCCAGACCGAGGCCCTCATGCGCGGGCGCACCCTGGCCGAGGCCGAAGCGGAACTCGCGGATCTTGAACCCCAGGCCCGAGAGGCGCTGGCTCCCCACAAGGCATTTCCGGGCAACCGCCCGAGCAACTCCCTGCTCTACGAGCGCCTCACTCCGCGCACGCTTGGCAGCCTGATCGCCATGTACGAGCACAAGATTTTCGTGCAGGGCGTCATCTGGGGGATCAATTCCTTCGACCAGATGGGCGTGGAGCTGGGCAAGCAGTTGGCGGGGGTGATTTTGCCGGAGCTTCGCGGCGGGGCGGCAGGCGTGCACGACGCTTCGACCCTGGGGCTTATCCGCCACTGCATTGACCGGCGCAAGTCTTGAAAACCAACATTGAATGCCCCGGGGCTGCGAGCCCCGGCCCTTGCTCTTCCACATTTTTGACCTCGGCCAAAGCATGAAGCTCAATCCCTTTCGCGTTGATCCGGCCCATCCCTTTCAGCTGGTAAAATTCCTGTCCATCAGCACGCTGGTGCTGATTCTTGCGTCAAGCAGCCTCATGTCGGTGTTCATGACCAATTACGCCAAGAGCGCGCTCCTGAAGAAAAATCAGGCCTTCGCCAGACTGTTGGCCGAGAACCTGAACCATCAGATCTACAGGCGTTTCACCTTGCCCGTAGTGCTCGGTTTCGGGCGTGTCGAGCTCAAGCGCAAGGACCAGTACGAACGCCTGGAGCAGGTCATCGAATCGACCATCCATTCCTTTCATGTCCTTGATCTGCGCATCTACGACGAGCAGAACGAGGTCGCCTTCAGCACCGATGCCGAGCAGGTCGGTAACAACGAATTGGGCGACGAGGCCGTGCAGGCGGCGATACAGAGCGGCAAGATCAGCTTCGAATTGCAGAACTCCCTGAGCATCTGGGATGTGCTTGCCGCCATCAACCTCGAAGACGGGGACGTGGTGCTGCGCACGGTCTATCCCTTGAGAGCCGAACGCGATTTGCGCTTTCGGGACCAGCCCGGACCGCTGCTGGGCATTCTGGAACTGACCCAGGACATCACCAGCGATTACGAAACCGTGCTGCACCTGCTGCGGCTCATCATCCTGACCACGTTCATGGGTTCGGCCGCTCTTTACGGGCTGATCTTTTTTCTTGTCCGCAAGGCCGACCGGGTGCTCGATGAAAGGCTGCGCGACAAGGACCGCCTGGAAAAGGAGTTGCTCCAGAACGAAAAGCTTGCCTCCATGGGGCGCATGGTGGCCAGTATCGCGCATGAAATCCGCAACCCGCTGGGCATCATCCGCAGCAGCGCGGAGCTTCTCCTCAAAAGGCAAAAGGCCGAAGGCGGAACCAACGTGAAGATGCTCGAAGCCATTTTTCACGAGTCCAAGCGCTTGAGCCAGACCGTGAACGATTTTCTTGATTACGCTCGCCCCCGTCAGCCTTCCCTGGAGGACGTCGATCTGGAGAAGGTCGTGCGCCATGCCGTGGGATTCCTGACCCAGGAGGGACAGGAGCATGGGGTGGTGGTGGAAAGCTCGTTGCCGACGAGGTATGTGGTCCAGGGAGACCGGGATCTTTTGTATCGGGGTTTCTACAACCTGATCAGCAACGCAATCCAGGCCTGCTCCGATGGCGGGCATGTGCGCATCATGCCGGTCTGCCATGAGGACCAGATGGCAGTGCTGGTGCAGGATACGGGCACGGGGTTTGATTCCAAGCAGCTGGACCGTTACGTCGAGCCTTTCTTCACGACCAAGGACACAGGTACGGGCCTGGGCCTGGCCATAACAAGTTCCATTTTTCAGATTCACGGCGCGGAGATGATCTTAAGGAACGGTCCTCACGGTGGGGCCGAAGCCTTGGTGATTTTTTCCGAGCCATGCTAGCGGGTAATACACATGGGCAATCACATACTGATCATCGACGACGAGAAAAACTATCTCCTGGTGCTGGAGGCCATCCTCGAAGAGGAGGGGTACACGGTCACGGCCCTGGGCGACCCGGTCATGGCCATGACCTACCTCGACGAGTCCGAGGTCGATGTGGTCATAACCGACATGAAAATGCCCGGCATGACCGGCCAGCAGGTTCTGGAGACGGTACGCAAGCGTCATCCCCATGTCCCGGTCATGATCATGACTGCTTTCGGCACCATCGATCGCGCCGTGGATGCCATGAAGAGCGGGGCTTTTGACTACATCACCAAGCCATTTTCCAATGACGAGATCCTGCTCTCCGTAGGCAAGGCCATGAAACTCTCCCACGCGGAGCAGCAGAACCGTCTGTTGCGGGAAAGCCTGGCCGAAAAGTTCGGCAAGGAAACCATCATCGGCAACTCCAAGCCCATCCAGGATGTCCTGACCCTGGCGGGCAAGGTCGCCCCTACGCGCAGCAACGTGCTGGTCACGGGCGAGTCCGGCACGGGCAAGGAATTGGTGGCCCGGGCCATCCACATCGCCTCGGACCGCAAGGACATGCCGTTTATCTCGGTCAACTGCATGTCCCTGAACCCGGGCGTGCTGGAGAGCGAGCTTTTCGGCCACGAAAAGGGCTCCTTCACCGGAGCGATGGCCCTGAAGCGCGGCCGCTTCGAGCTGGCCCAGGGCGGGACGCTTTTCCTGGACGAGATCGGGGAGCTTTCCCAGGAGATGCAGGTCAAGCTTCTGCGCGTGCTGCAGGAGCGGGTGATCGAGCGGGTCGGCGGCACGGAGACCATTGCCGTGGATTTCAGGCTGGTGGCGGCCACCAACAAGAACCTGCAGGAGGAGATCGTGGCCGGCAGGTTCCGCGAGGATCTCTTTTACCGCCTGAACGTGGTCAACATCCATCTGCCGCCCTTGCGCGAGCGGCGTGAGGACATCCCCATCCTGGCCAGCCATTTTCTGCGCAAGTTCTCGCTGGAGAACAACCGTCAGGTGCACGGCTTCACTCCCGGCGCCATCGACTATCTTTCCGCCTACGAATGGCCGGGCAACGTGCGCCAGCTGGAGAACGTCATCGAGCGCTGCGTGGTCCTCAGCAGCCACGACGTGATCGATGTGGACGATCTGCCGGCGGAGCTGCGCGACGAGGAGATGCAGTTCAAGAGCGCCGTGGATCTTTTGCCGCTCAAGGTCAATCTGTCCGAAACCCTGGAAAAGATCGAGGCGGCCCTCATCCGCCGGGCCATGGTCCGCTCCGGATTCGTGCAGGTCAAGACGGCGGAGCTCCTTGACGTGTCCAAGAGCCTGCTGCAGTACAAGCTCAAGAAATACAAGATCTCGGCCAAGAACTAGCGCGTGTCCGGGATGAGCGAAGCCTCTGTCGCCGATTTGCTGGCCACGGTGGAGCAAACTCCGTGGCTGGCAGTGGATATCGTCGGGCGCCGGTTTTTTCCGGCGCAGGCCCCGCGATTCACCGCCCCGGCGCGGCCCTGGCCGCCCCCGGTGCAGCGCGGTCTTGAGCTTCTGGGCGTCCGCGAGCTTTACGAGCATCAGGTCCGGGCCATCGATATGGTCCGCTCCGGCCGCCACGTGGTCGTGGCCACGCCCACGGCCAGCGGCAAGTCCCTCATCTACAACCTGCCCGTGCTTGAGGCCTGCCACGCGGATCGCCGCACCCGGGCCCTGTATCTCTTCCCCCTGAAAGCCCTGGCCCAGGATCAGCGCCGGGCGCTGGATTCCCTGGCCGCCGGTCTCTTTCCCACGCCCACATCGGCCATCTACGACGGGGACACCTCGGCCTCGCAACGTTTGCGCATACGCCGGGACCCTCCAAACGTTCTCTTCACCAATCCGGACATGCTGCATCTGGGGATTTTGCCCAGCCACGAAAAGTGGTCGGAATTATTCGCCAATCTTAAATTCGTGGTCGTGGACGAGGTGCACACCTATCGTGGCGTCATGGGCTCGCACATGGCCTGGGTTTTTCGCCGTCTGGTCCGTCTCTGCCGGTTGCACGGAGCGAACCCGACCTTTGTCTGTTCTTCCGCGACCATCGCCAACCCGGAGGAGCTGGCCTCGAATCTGACCGGGCTGCCCATGAACGCGGTTCTGGAAGGCACGGCCGCAAGCCCTCCGAAGCACATGCTCCTTCTGAACGGTGTGGACGGAGCCGCCCGCAAGGCCATCGGACTGCTGCAAGAGGGCATGAAGCTGGGCTTGCGGACCATTGTCTATTGCAAGTCGCGGCGCATGACCGAGCTTATCGCCCTGTGGGCGGGAGAGGCAGAGGGCGAGGAGCGGGAGCGCATCTGTGCCTATCGGGCCGGATTCCTGCCGGAGGAGCGGCGCGAGATCGAAGCCCGCCTTTCTTCCGGAGAGCTGTTGGCCGTGGTTTCCACCAGCGCCCTGGAGCTTGGCATCGACATCGGGGGGCTCGATCTGTGCATTCTGGTCGGCTATCCCGGCTCCATCATGGCCAGCTTGCAGCGCTCGGGCCGGGTGGGGCGAGGGGGGCGCGAGGCCGCGACCTTCCTGATCGGACACGAAGACGCGCTGGACCAGTATTTCATGCATCATCCCGAGGAATTTTTTGCCATGAAGGCCGAACGGGCGGTCATCAACCCGGACAATCCGGTCATTGCCGCCAGGCATATGCAGTGCGCGGCGGCGGAAGCCTCGCTGCATCGGTCCGATCCGCTGGTCCGGGAAAATTCCGGGCTGGTAGCGGACCTGGTGCGTGGGGGCGAGCTGCTGCAGAGCCGGGACGGGCAGGAGTTCTTCTCCAAGGCCAGGCAGCCTCATCGGGGCGTGGCCCTGCGCGGCACGGGTTCGACTGTGGTCATCATGGACATGGACAGCGGCGAGCGGATCGGGATGGTGGACGGTTTTCGCGCGGTGCTGGAGACCCATCCCGGCGCGGTCTATCTGCATCGGGGCGTGACCTATGTGATCGCGGATCTGGATCTTGAGACCCGGATGGCCAAGGCGCGGCGGGCCAAAGTCTCCTACTATACCCGCGTGCGGCATGAGAAGAGTACGGAGATCATCGAAGTGAGCGCCACCCGGCCCGTATTCGGGGCCATGGTCAGTCTCGGACGGCTCAAGGTCACGGACCAGGTTACGGGATACGACCGCATCAGCACGCGCGGCGGACGGAACCTTGGCACCGTGCCCCTCGACATGCCTCCGCTGGTCTTCGAGACGCAAGGGGTCTGGATCGCCATCCCCGAGTCCGTGCGCAGGCAGGTGGAAGGGCAGATGGCCCACTTCATGGGCGGCATCCATGCCCTGGAGCACGCCGCCATAGGCATGATGCCTCTTCTGGTCATGACGGACAGGAACGATCTGGGCGGGATATCCATCCCGTTTCATCCACAGGTCGGCTCCGCGGCCGTGTTCATCTACGACGGCCTGCCCGGCGGGTGCGGGTTGGCCGAACAGGCCCACGCCGAATACGAAACACTGCTTGAGCGCACCGCCCGCGTGATCCGGGACTGCGCGTGTGAAAACGGGTGTCCGGCCTGCGTGCATTCCCCCAAGTGCGGCTCCGGCAACAGGCCCATCGCCAAGGGTGCGGCCTTGATGGTGCTGGAGGGAATCATGAACGCCGCCCCGCCGGTGGAAGCCGCATCGCAGGAGTTCGCGACCCCCCGCATCGAGATGGCCGAGCCGCCTGCCGTTGCCGTTCAGGATGCAGTGTTGAACCCGCTGCCGCCGGATTTTCGCTACGCGGTTCTGGATCTGGAAACCCGGCGTTCCGCGCAGGAGGTCGGGGGCTGGCACCGGGCCGACCTGATGGGGGTCAGCTGCGTGGTCGTCTATGACTCGGGGGTCGATGATTTTCGTGACTACGGGCAGGAGGACGTGCCGCGTCTGGTAGGGGAGCTGGTGGAGTTCGATCTGGTGGTCGGGTTCAATATCCTGCGCTTCGACTATGCCGTGCTGGGCGGCTTGAGCCGTTTTGATTTTTCAAGTCTGCCCACCCTGGACATCCTGAGGAGTGTCCATGAGACCCTTGGGTATCGCCTGTCCCTCGATCATCTGGCCCGCGAGACGCTGGGCGCAGCCAAAAGCGCCAGCGGCATGCAGGCCCTGGCCTGGTGGAAGGAGGGACGTCTCGCCGACATCATTTCCTATTGCCGCCAGGACGTGGCCGTGACCCGCGATCTTTTTCTCTTCGGCGTGAGGCATGGGCACCTGCTCTTTCGCAACAAGGCCGAAAAGATCGTGCGCGTGCCCGTGGATTGGGCCGTGAATTGGGAGGGATAGACGTGGCCGGGTCTTGCCAAGGGCGGCGGACAGGTTTACCGCCCTCCATGTTTTGATAAAACGTGAAAGGAAAAATTTCATGACACCCACTCCGGATACCACTCCCGCCAATGGCCGTGCGGGGCGCAAGCGTTTCGTCGTATTGATCGTCTTCATCCTCATCGTCGGAATCGGCGTCCTGCAGTACGTGCGCGGTCTGGGACGGGTGTCCACGGACGACGCCTTTGTCGATGGCCGAATCTATCAGATAACGCCACGGGTGGACGGGTACATTTTGCAGGATCTGGTCGAGGACAACCAGCTCGTGGAGGAGGGGCAGCCGCTCCTGGTTCTCGACCCCGTCGGTTACGAGGTGGGCGTGGCCCAGGCGCGGGCCGATCTGGCCACGGCCGAGGCGCAACTGGAGTCCCTGCGCAAGGGCGTGCCCCTGCAGAAAAGCCAGACCGAATTCCAGGTCCTGGGCGCGCGGGCCCAACTCGACAGCTTGATGCGCAGCCTGGATCAGGCCCGCCTGGAAGAGGCCGCGGCCAGACAGATGGTGCTGCAGGCCGAGGCGGAGCTCAAGAATGCGGAGCTTGGTTTCAACCGTCTTTTCGAATTGCGCCAGGGCGGGGTCGTTGCCGAATCCGCTTTGGACGAAGCCCGCTCCGGGCTGGACAGCGCCCGCGCAAGGACTGCAGCCGCCCGAGACAAGGCGGATGCGGCGGAGCGCAATCGGGCCTCGCTGCGTGAAAATGTGGCGCGCCTTCAGGCCAACATCGGTCTGGCCCAGACCGGGCACGAGGTGGCTTCAATCAAGGATCTGGAGGTGGCGGCCCAGGAGGCGCGGGTGGACCTGGCCCGGGCAAAGGTGCGCAAGGCCGAGCTCGATCTGGGCTACACCCGCATCCTGGCTCCGGCAAAAGGGCATGTGACCAAGAAGCGGGTTCAGGTCGGGCAGATCGTGACAGCAGGGCAGCCCATCATGGCGCTTGTGCCCCTGCACCAGGACCAGCTCTGGATCACGGCCAATTTCAAGGAGACCCAACTGGCCCGGGTGCGGCCCGGACAGAGGGTCGATATCGAGGTGGACACTTTTCCCGACCGGGAGTTCTCAGGCCGGGTGGAGTCGGTCATGGCCGGTACGGGAGCGGTTTTTTCCCTCTTTCCCCCGGAGAACGCCATGGGCAACTACGTGAAGGTAGTGCAGCGCATTCCGGTCAAGATCGTTCTTGAATCGGCCAATGCGACGGACAGCCTGCGGCTGGGCATGAGCGTCGTCCCGACCATCCATCTGGACTAGATCCATGGCTCCGGCGCGCGCCACGGGCAAGTGGCTCATCACCCTCAGCGTCATGATCCCGACGCTGCTGGAAATACTCGATACCTCCATCGCCAACGTGGCGCTGGGGCATATCCAGGGCTCCCTGTCCGCCGGTCAGGACGAGGTGACCTGGGTTCTGACCTCCTATCTGGTCGCCAACGCCATCGTCATTCCCATGAGCGGCTGGCTGGCCCGGATCATGGGGCGCAAGAACTACCTCATGGCCTCGGTGACCCTATTCACCCTGGCCTCCATGCTTTGCGGCCTGGCCCAGAGCCTTGAAGCACTGGTCGTGTTCCGGATCATCCAGGGCATCGGAGGCGGCGGCCTGCAGCCCATGTCCCAGGCCATCCTGCTTGAGACCTTTCCGCCCCGGCAGCGCGGGCTGGCCATGGCCATCTTCGCCATGGGCGCCGTCCTTGGCCCTATCCTGGGGCCGCTGCTTGGCGGGTACATCACGGACAATTATTCCTGGATCTGGATATTCTACATCAACGTGCCGCTGGGCATTCTGTCCCTTTTCATGTGCTGGTCCTTCATCTTCGACCCCTCCTATCAAGAGCGCCGCGTGGCCGGGGAAAAGGTGGACTATCTGGGCCTTGCGCTCCTGTCCGTGGGGCTTGGCTGCCTGCAGATCGTGCTCGACAAGGGGCAGGGAGACGACTGGTTCGCCTCGCAGCACATAGTGATACTGAGCATCCTGGCCGCGATCTGCCTGTGCGCGCTGGTGTGGTGGGAGCTTCGGCATTCCAACCCGATCATCAATCTGCGCACCTTCCGCTATCCCAATTTCGCGGCCGGCAACGTGGTCATGTTTTTCGGATTTTTCGCGTTTTTCGGGTCCATCGTGCTTTTGCCCATGTATCTGCAGAACCTGATGGGCTACACGTCCTATCTGGCAGGTCTGGTCCTTGGGCCAAGCGGAGCCATCATGCTCCTGCTCCTGCCCGTTGCGGGGAAACTCACGGAAAAGATCGACGCCCGTTTTCTGCTTTGTTTCGGACTGACGGTTTCGGGGTTTTCACTTCTGTTCATGTCCAATTTCACCCTGCAGATCGACATCGATACGGCCATTCACGGGCGTAACATCCAGGCCATCGGCATCGCCTTCTTCTTCGTGCCGCTGTCGTATCTGACCATGGCCTTCATCCCGCGCGAGAGCATGAACAACGCCTCGGCCCTCTTCAATCTGCTGCGCAATCTGGGCGGGTCCTTCGGCACGGCCTTCGTGACCACGATCCTGGCGCGCCGGGCCCAGGTGCACCAGCATCATCTGGTCGAACACCTGACGCCCTACGATCCACCGTTCACGCAGGCCCGCGACGCCCTGGAAAAATTCATGGGGCTCGATCCCGTGCAGGCCGCAGGAGTCATCTACAGCCATGTGCTCAAGCAGGCCGCATACATGGCCTACGTGGACGTCTTCTACATCCAGGCCCTGTTCTTCTTTGGATTGGCGGTGTTCATGTGGATCATCAAAAGGCCCGACCACGGCACGCACATGCCCGAAGGCATGCACTAGGACCCGGGCTGGGAGGGCAGGAAGACGGCGCGGATCCGCGTATCGTGTTCCAGGGCAAGCTCAAGGCGGCGCTGAAGGATTTTCCGGCCGTCCAAGATCCAGTGCGAAAAGTCGCGGTCCGGGCGCGGCTCCAGGGTGACCTTCTGCCCTTGAAAATACAGCCCTTCATATTCCCCGGGCGTATCCTGCCCATCGATCAGGACCGGTTCAGGGCTCTGCACCTGGCAGGCAACAACCTCTGGCGCTTTCAGATCGGCCACGGATTCGGCCATGAGGAGAGCGCGGCGCTCAAGCAGATAGGATAACGCCAGTTCTTCGTCGAAGCATTCAATTCCGGTCTCTTTTTCCAGCCGCGCATAGTGATCGACGCGCTCCGTGAGCCATTCCCGGCTCAGGCGGTGGTTGATGCTCCAGGTCAGCCGCCACAGCATCTCTTCTCTGAAACGCGGGCTCGAATCCCACATCCCTTTGAAGACAGAGGCCCGCATGCCGTGGGCGTCGCGGAAGTTCTTCCAGCCTGCCCGGTTGGCGGGAATTCCGTTTGCACGAAGCCCGGCAAAGGCCAGGTCGGCATCCCATAGCACGCTGCGCCAGCGTGGGGCAGGCTCCGTCTCGTCCAGCAGAAAGGCTCCCTGATTCCAGTCCTGCCATTGCAGAAAGGCAAAGGTGGTCATGGCATTCATGAAGTCGCTCATGTCCAGTATGCCTGACACGCGGTCATAGTCCCACAGGCCGAAGAAAGGGTCGACGCGCAGGCGCAGGGCTTTGTACCGGGCCGTGTCCAGGACCGAGTTTTCGGATTCGAGCATGTAAAAGGCGAAGTCCTCGTGTCCGAGCTTGCGCTCCCAGTGGGTGCGGTTGACGTGTTCGCTGGCCAGGCCCAGACCGAGATTCTCGCCGTTTCTGCAAAGCAGGATGGGAGCATAGTCCGGCGTGATCGATCCGATGCGCCGGGCCACGTCGAAGGCGAGCATATTCACGAAGCCGGGGATCAGGTTCTTTTCCGTGCGTGTGACCACCTTGCGGATCTTCATTTCCGAACCATCAAGGAACGCCGCGCCGGGGACACTTTTCTGCCCGTAGCTGTTGCGAAAATAGAGGCGAAAACAGTGCAGCATGTCGCGCGTGTCGCGATTGCCCTGCAGGCGGATTCCAGCGGGCGCGGCCAGGAGCTCCCGTCCGTTTTGCATGACCACGACTCCTGCCGGGCGCTCCCAGTTCCGTCCGCGTTCGCGGCTGTGGGCCTTGAGCCCGGTTTCCGGATCATGGAGATCTTCGTCCGCGACGCGAATGGCCACCACCCGCATGGCGGAATCGGCCAAGGGAAGTGCGTCTTTTCGGGCCGCGGCGATCAGGGCCGAGGCATCCTGTTTTTGTCTTGGGATGGTTACGGGGAGACCCTGCTTGGCGAGCAGGGACGACTTGCGCGAACTGCCCAGATCGTCCCTGAGCACGGCGATGCGCCAGGAGCGCTCCTCTCCCCAATGGTGCAGGCGCAGTCCGAAGTAGACCAGAATCAGGCCGCAGAGGACCAGCAGCAGGACCGAAAGGCGTCGCAGAGACCTTGGCATCAGATGCTGACCTGGTCGTTGAACATGGAGACGGTGGCCCCTTGGGCGCAGGTCAGGGCGTGTCCGCGTACGCGGGTCAGCAGGTCGGGACTGCCCTTGGCGAAGCGCAGGGTCACTGCCGCGCCTTCGCCGGTTTCAACCACGGAGATGACCCGTACGCCGGCAATGCCGGTGACGCTGGGCAGGAATTCCGTCGAGGACGATTCGGCGTTGCTTCCGGGCAGGTTGACCAGGATCGTGCCCTGTTCGCTGGCGGCCAGGGGCAGGCCGCGCCAATTGATGAGGAACAGGCCGAAGGTCGAAACGGCCAGCAGGATGAGCAGGAAAAGGAGGTTGAAGGTCGCGCAGGAAATCGCGGTGGCGATGGTCAGCATGATGAATCCGACTTCTTCGGGCTCCTTGATGGGCGTACGGAAACGGACGATGGACAGCGCGCCAAGCAGGCCCAGCGACAGGGGCAGGGAAAACTGTACGCAGATGAAGATCGCCGTGACCGAAATGCCCAGAAGCGGAAAGGAGCGATAGGCGAGGCTCCCTGTGCCGCGCGGCCGGTAGAAGCGGACATAGAGGCGCGAGATGTACAGGGACGCGAAGAAGGAGACCAGGAGCAGGATGAAGAAGGTGGTCAGGCCGATGTTCGCCATCTCTTCATGACCGGATGTTCCTGATTTGATCAGCGCCTCGTATATGTTGGCCAGAAAATCCACGCTGCTCGGGATGAGTTCGTTCACGAAAGGTCTCCTTAGATATGGTGCTGCATCAGGCTCTGGTAGCAGTGCAGGTATTTGGAAAAGGAATCGGGCCGCAGGCCCATGGTCATGAGGGGCGCGAGATATTGAGGGAGGCTCGCGAGACTTCCCTTCGTTTCGATCACGGCGAAAGAGAGCATCGGCGATCCTGCTGGGCCGGGACAGGACAGGGCGTGACGCGATGCGTGGATGTCCTGATCCAGGGCGATGCGGACGCCGGTCATGGGATCAATGAAGCGCATCCTGCGATAGCTGACCACAAAAACAGGACGGGTCGAGGCGCAAAGCCCCACGCCTTTCGTGGCGAGCAGGGCGGGTAGGGCCGCCAGTTCAGGATCGCCCAGGGACATCCCCGCGAGCTCCAGTCCTGTGCGTGAGACCCGTATGCGCACCTTGCGCTGCAGGCCGCCTTCCTTGATTTTGGCTTCGAGGACGGCCGGCCCGTTGTCGGGCTTGAAATCCCAGTCCCCGTACCAGCGCAGGCGGACCTTGGCCTTGAAGTAGGTGCTGTCGATCTTTTCAGTCAGAAATTGCAGGTCGAGGGTGTCGTAATAGATGCTGTGCACCGTGGCCGCAGCGAAATTTGGATCGGGCAGGCAGTGCGCGCTGATGATGGCCCTGGCCAAAAGGGCCTGGGCCATGTCGAGGACATATTTTTTTTCGGTGCGTGATTCCATGTGTTATTGGCCTTGCGTTCCATGCCTGAGTCAGCATGCAAAGCCGCACCTTGTGCACAACGAAGTAAAATCGCAAGCATTTGTTGGAGGCCAAAGAAAAGGGGGCGCCGAGCCCCCCCCCTCTTTAGGTTGAAAAGCCGGGTTATTCCTTGCTTATGGCTTCCACCGGACAGGCGTCGATGGCGTCCTGGGCGCATTCGGCTGTGGAGTCCGGGGCCGTGACCATGGCTTTTTCTTCGCCGTCGATCATGGCAAAAACTTCAGGACAAAGTTCCACACAACTTTCGCAGCCGATGCATTCTTCGTGGTCGATCACTATGGTCATGATTCCTCCAGGTTGGGGTTACGTTTGGTTTTTGCCATACAGCTTTCCAGATGTCCGTGCAAGCCGTGGTGCGTTTGGGATTGCTTGATCGTTTTTTTCGTTGGCATGAATTTGGCTCATGCTTAGGCGGAGGATTCCCATGCGAGAACCAACACCTGAAATCATGCGCGACGTGTCGGCGCGGCTTTCCCGCCCCGGGCCTGGCAAGCGGGCCATGGAAGGCGCGGCAGAGCCCTTTGGCGGTATAAACGGCGTTGATGGAGAGCATCCCGGCGGGAACGCTTTTGGTCAACACTTTGACATTTTTGCCCGGGAGCAGCAGCTCCGGCCCGCCAGTTGGGTCATCTGCTGGTCGGATCTGATGATGACCATGTTCATCATGTTCGCCGCGCTCTACATCTTTCAACTGCCCAAAATTCAATATAAATCGGTTTCGGAATTCTCCGTGCAGGCCTTGCCGCTGGGGACCGAAACCATTCCGCCCCAGGCTTTGGCCGGATCGATTCTGGATCGTCTGCACGACCGCTTGCGTGATCTGATCGCGCGCGATGGCCTGCAAGCCGTGGTCATGGTGCAGTCGGTTCCGGGAAAATCACTGCATGTGGTGCTCCCGGGCGATTTTCTTTTTGAAGGAAGTGGCACCGTTCTGCGGGGCGATGTCAAAAAAACGCTGCTGGACATGGGCGAAATCCTGGGCAGCGCGCCGCATGTTCTGTCCGTGGTCGGCCATGCGGCGCCCGATGGTGCGGCGGTGGGGGCCATGGGCCCCTGGGAGCTGTCGGTGGCCATGGCCTCCGATGTGGCGAATTTCTTGATGCTGGACGCGGGTCTGTCCGCCGGGCGCATGCTCGTGGCCGGGTACGGGGATCAGCGCCCGTTGGTGGATGGTGACGGCATCCGCGTCGGCTGGCGCGTGGAATTGGTCTTGAGTTCGGAAAATCCGACGGAGCCTCTGCCCACGGTGAGTGCCCCGACCGGAGATGGGTTTCGGCAATGGCTTGCCGCATCGAAGCCGGGAGAGCGATGATGGAAGGAAAAACGATTCTGGGCCTGCTGCTCTGCGCCCTGATTTTTGGAGCAGGTTTCGTGATCAGCGGTGATGTGGGACAGTATTTCAACCTGTCCGCGTTCCTGATCGTCTTCGGCGGCTGCCTGGGCACGGCCATCGCCAGCTTCCGGATGGAACGCCTCGGGTATGTGGGCAAGGTGCTGCGCAATTCCTACCGCTCGCGAATGAAGGAGCCGTCCGCCATAGTCGAGATATTGGTGGACCTGTCGGTCAAGAGCCGGATTCGCGGGCTGCACACCCTGGTCGAGGACGAGCGCGAGACCTCCATCATGTTTCTGCGGCGGGCCCTTGGTTTTGTGGTCGACAACTACTCCCGGGAGCAAACCACCGACATCCTGAACACGGAGATGTATTTCTTCAAGCAGCGCCGTGATGAATCCGAGCGCGTGCTGCGGGTCATGGCCGATATCTGTCCGGCCATCGGGCTGGCGGGCAGCGTGGTGGGGCTTATCGGCATGCTTTCCGGCGTGAATGACACGGGGGTTGTGCTGGCGACCATTCCCATTGCCCTGACTTCGACTCTTTACGGCGTCATCCTGGCCAATTTCGTCTTCCTGCCGCTGGCTGCGCGGATTCGCGAGGTCACGGACCACGAACTTCTGCTCCAGAAGATCATCATCGAGGGCGTGCGGGCCATTCAGAGCGAACTGAACCCCCGCGTGCTCGAAGTGAAGCTCAAATCCTTTCTCACCCCGTCGGCGCGAGAGGGGCAGCTTGTCTCCCTGGCACGCATTAAGGAACGCTTCCAGATCCGGGAGCGCGAAGAGGATGCCCCGCGCATGGCCGCGCCGGAGGAGGTTGGAGCCGCCCTGTGATGCGCCCGCTCAAACTTCAGGCGAGTTCTGTCCGGCCAGCGCCTTCAGGATCACGTCCCGGTCGACCATGCCGAGCAGGCGCCCTTTTTCGTCGGCGACCACCAGGCGCTTGACCCCGTTGTCCACGAGGGTGCGGATGACTTCGCTCAAGGGGGTATCCGGGCTTACGCTGAGTACCTCGCGGGACATGACTTCCTCGGCGGTGCCTTCAAGCGTTGCGGGCACGGCCTCGCGTTGGGTCAGGACGCCGAGGATCTTGGCCACCAGCGTGGGAGAGTTCTGACGCACGAAGCACTGCAAAAGATCCCAGTCGTGAATGATGCCGCGGATCGTCCTGTCCGCATCCACGATGACCACCCGGCGTAGAGGAGACGCGACAAGTTTTTTCAGAATGTCGGTCAATGGCGCGTCCGGAGCGGCGGTGGGCACGTCCGTGAACAAGACGTCACGGGCAAAGGCGTGCACTCCCTCGGGCAGGACGTCGAGATGCGCCGCCAGCGCGGAGGTGCGTCCGATGGCCGCGAGCACGTCCGCACGGCTGACGATGCCCATCAGCGTCCCGTCTTCGGCCGTGACCGGCAGGCGCTTGATGTTGCGGGTCGCCATCAGTTTAAGGGCGTCCGTGACCGTGGTCGTGATATTGAGGGTCGTGACCGGAGCCGACATGATGTCGCGCGCTTTGAGTCCTTCGAATTCCAGGCAATGGCTGTGCGTGTGGCGCAGTCCGGACGGCACGTGGCCGTGCATGTCCAGCCGCAGGGGCATGCGTGCACGGGACAGCAGGTCGCCGCCGGTGATTATGCCGGCAATACGCCCGGCCTCCATGACCGGGACGGCTTTTACCTCCTTGTGCAGCAGCAGATCCACCACTTCGTGCAGCGGCGTCAGTGTATCCACGGTGACGACCTGTTCGGTCATCACGTCGCGGATGCGCATGGGCAGGTGGAAGATGGCCTGGCCATCCTGGACCACGATGCTTCCTTCCTCGACGAGCGCGTCGGCCACGGGCAGAAAATCGGCGATGCGCGACGGCGTGTCCACGATCTCCACGATTATAGGCAGATCCTCGGCCAGTCGCAGGGTTTTGGCCGTATGCAGAAGATTGCTTGCCCCGAAGCCCATGAAGCCCCGGCAAACCGAAGCCCCTGCCATGCCTCGCCGACGGGCCTCGTCGACGATGACCTCATGGAGCGGCGAGCCGTTGTGCCGTGCCGCCTCGCCCACGAAAATCTTGAGAATCCTCACATCGATCAACTTGACCATCGGGTGCCTCCCTTGATGCGCGCTGTCTGGACTTGTGTCGCGAACATCGTGCCCGGCCGTGCGGCCGTATGTGTTTGCATGTTTGATCCCGGACGGTTGCGCGGCTTTGTGTCCTCTGCCCGGACAATCCATTTACACTTGATATTACATCGGCGCGCCGTGAACAAGACCACGCAGAATCCGCCAAGCACAAGATAGTTCAGACGCTTCTTCCGGGCATTGGCGGCAATGCCCGGTATCGATTCCTTCATAGGCCCCGGATGGATGGTTGAGTGCGACAAGCTGGTAAAAATGTGGCGCCGCTGTCAATGCAAAAATTTCTTTGCATGAAAGTTGATCGCCGAGCAGAAGGAAAAGATGGGAAAATCATACTATTAAAGTGTGGAATAGTTGCTTCATTGTTATTTATTTCGGACTTATAAAGTCGTATTAATTTATTTCATTACATATATAAATGCTTTCTTTGTTCACTCATTTGTATCGTAAATTGGACATATGTTGTTTCACTGGCGTATCCATCTAATATTCGTATCCGCAGGAGGTGAAAAAAAGCATGGAGCTGTGCTTTTTTTGTCCCGTCACGCGGTCCGTCTTTCGCTCAGCCCATTGGGATCAGGAGGGTGCATTCAAGGTGTGCGTCGACAGTGACGGACAAAAGCGTCTGCAGGGACGAGTGCGTGTGGCGTGTCCGCTTTGTGGTGGAATGCATGATTACGCACCGGACGAGCTGCCTTGCCCGATGCGTTTCGATGGAGATGACTCTGCGTTGGTCTGCAACAAGGAAGGAGGCGATTCATGGCAAGGGAAGTGAAAAATGTTTTTGCCACGAGTTTGGGGATTCTCGCCGTGGGCGCGATTATCGGGGTCGTGGCGGGATTTCTGCAAAAATTTGGCAATCCGGCGAATATGGGCATCTGTGTGGCCTGCTTCGGGCGTGACATCGCGGGGGCTCTCGGCCTGCACCGGGCCGCCGTGGTCCAGTACATGAGGCCCGAGATCATCGGCTTTGTGCTGGGCTCGTTCGCGGCGGCGCTGGCTTTCAAGGAGTTCAAGCCCAGCGGCGGATCCGCGCCGATCACGCGTTTTGTGCTGGGCATGATCGCCATGATCGGCGCCCTGGTCTTTCTGGGCTGTCCGTGGCGCGTCATTCTGCGTCTGGCCGGTGGTGACGGAAATGCGTTGTTCGGTCTGCTCGGTCTGGTCACCGGAGTCTGGATCGGAACGCTGTTTTTCAAAAGCGGATTCAATCTTGGGCGCACTCAGGTCCAATCCATGTCCACCGGGCTGCTCCTGCCTCTCATGATGCTCGGTTTGCTGGCCCTTCGCCTGATTTTTCCGCCTGTGGCGGGAGAAGCCCAGAGCGGGGTGCTCTGGTATTCGCTCAAAGGGCCCGGCGCTGCCTACGCGCCGTTGTTTCTTTCCCTGGGCGCGGGTCTGGGGATCGGCTTCCTGGCTCAGCGCAGCAGATTTTGCACCATGGGCGCCATTCGAGACGTGCTCCTTTTCAATCAATGGTATCTGATGACTGGTTTCCTGGCCCTCCTGGTCGCGGCCCTGGTGACCAACGTTCTGCTTGGTCAGTTCAATCCGGGGTTTGAAGGCCAGCCCGTGGCTCACACCATGTGGTTCTGGAACTTCGCCGGGATGCTCATGGCCGGTCTGGCTTTTGCCCTGGCCGGAGGTTGTCCCGGCCGCCAACTGTTCATGTCCGGAGAAGGGAACAGCGATGCCGGGATTTTTGTGCTTGGGTCCATTGTGGGCGCGGGCATTGCCCATAATTTCGGTCTGGCCAGCTCTCCTTCGGGCATTGGCCCGCACGGCATGGCAGCCGTGGTCATCGGTATGGTGGTGCTCGTTTTCATTGGCGTGACAAACCGCAAATAAAAGGAGGCAGCGATGAACCAGACAGTGGATGCCAGGGGGCTGTCCTGCCCCCAACCGGTGCTTATGGCCGTGCAGACCATGCGCAAGGCGGGTTCCGGTGCGTTTGAGGTGTTGGTGGACAACGAGGCGAGCCGGGAGAATGTGGCCCGGGCGGCCCAGAGCCAGGGTTGGGATGTGACCGTTCACGAGATGGAGAATGGCGAATTCAAGCTGGCCCTGGTCAAGCAATGAGATGGCTGGCCGGGGTGTTCTCCGGGAAAAAGGCCGCAAGGCGCGGTCTTTCGGAGAGGGGGATGCTCCTGTATCCGAGCACCGGCGAAGTCATTCGGGCCGAGTCGGCGCTGCGCGAGGCCGGGGTGGAGGCGGTGGTCAAAGGACCGCCGCCGGATCTGCGCCAGGGCTGCGACATGGTCATTGAATTTTGCCTGATGGAGGAAATGCGGGTGCGGGAGGTGCTGGCCGAGCGCAACCTCCCGCCGCTGCGTGTGGCCGTGGTGCAGGATCATCTTCTTGAGCCGGTCTCTCTTTATCATGTCAAGGCGCTTGGCGATTTCGTGATGGTCCGGGCGGCCAACATGAAGATAACCGTGGATCGCCGAAACCGCCGCATAGTCAATGTTTCCGGAGGGGGTTGCCCGGATGTGCCCTTTCTGGCGGAGATGCTCGTCGGCAAAACCCTGGACGAGGCTCCGGAGCCGCGCACCCTGGGGCGCACGCTTTGTGGCTATGCACTGCAACTGGCGTTCGAGGAGGTGTGCCGGCAATGTCGTGGTTGATTGTGGGCACTGTGCCTGACGCCGATTACGGGCTGACCTGGGGAAGCTTTGTCTTGCGCGGGAGGGAAATGCTGGTCGGGAACCGTCCGCTAAGCGTGGCGCGCGGCACGCCCGCGCTCATGGCCACGGCGGCATTGGCCGCGCGGACTCTCGGCATCGAGACCCCGCAAGCCCTCATCGTGGGGGACACCGGCACGGGCGAAGGCAGCGCCAGGCTCTACGCGCGGCTGGTGGAAGGTCTGGGCCGTTGCGGATACGCAGGGCTGACTTTTCATTATCTGATGCCCGATGTGGAGTGGCACAACAAGATCCTGTGGGGTCTTGAAGGTCTGGCCCACACGCCCATGCTGGTCGCCGATGCAGGGTTCATGTATGCGGCCAAGATGAGCGGTTTCGCGGCCCATTACGATCTTTTTACCCCCGATGCGGGGGAAATGGCCTTTTTGGCCGACGATACCGCGCCCCATCCCTTCTACACGAGGGGCTTTTTTCTGCAGGAAGAGGAGCGCGTGCCGGACCTGATCAAGGCCGCGCATGACGGGAAAAATTCGGCGCGTCATCTGCTGGTCAAGGGGCGTGTGGACCATGTGGCGGCAGCCGGAAAAATTCTTTCCGAGGTCAGGTCTCCCGATGTTCCAGCCATGGAGCCCATCGGAGGAACCGGCGACACCCTGACCGGCCTGGTCACGGCGCTTCTGGCGGCGGGCAAGCCCGTACCCGAAGCCTGCCGGATCGCGGCGCTGGCGAATCGGCTCATGGGCAGTTTGGCCGCCCCCGATCCATCGTTCGGCGTGGCCGATCTGCTCCAGTTTTTGCCACAGGCGCTTGAGCGGGCGCTGACCCTGGAGGGTCGCTGAATTCTTCATGACACGCACGCGGATTCGCTCGTGCAGAAAGCCAGGAGCGTCGGCGAAAATACAAAAAACGGGTGGCGACAGTTATGCCGCAACCCGTTGGTTCGTTTGAAGGGAAGTCGTTTTCAGTGTGCTGATGACACGTGGTGGAAATTTTGCGCGTTGAGCCGGAGGTGAGGACCTGACTATTGTCCGGCCGGGAGCATGCCGATTTCGGTGACAATGGCCTGGTCGATCCTGCGGATGAGGTCCGGGTCCACGGCTTTGGAATATATGATGTAACGAAGATTGCCCTGCGGGATGTCGTTCATCGCGCGCAGCATGAATTTGTCCCTGTGCGTCTGGGCCGCCTGCAGCAGGACATCGACTTCCTCGGGCGGTATCAGCATGAAATCGAAGCGTCTGGATTCAAGCATCTTGAGCAATCGCACCGTATCCGTTGTGACCTGCACCGTCCTGTGTTCGTATTTGGCCAGCATCCCGTCGAGTTGGGGGCCTTCCGATAGCCCCTGCACCCTGCCGAAAAAGAATTTCCCGCTTTGCAGCAGTCCTTCGAGGCTGTCGTACGGGCGGAATTTTTGTTCGTTCTCCCGCAGCAGGAACACTTCCGCAGGCCGGTTCACATAAATGGGCAGGGAAAAGCGGGCGAACTGTTCGCGTTCCGGGGTTTTGAACCAGCCCAGCGAGGCCGCCGGATGATCGCTTTTTATTTCGTGCAGGATTCGTTTGGCGGGAACGAAGAAAAATTTGGCTTCAATCTGGGCCGAAGCCAGAATTTTACGGGCAAGATCAACAATGATTCCCGACGCCTCGCCATTTTCAAGCTGGTGGTAATAGGGCGGATATTCGAAGTAGTAGATGTCGAGGGTCTCGGCGATGCCGCTTTGGGGCGGCATGCACATGAGCAGGAAAACGAGGCACATCAGCGTTTTCTTTAGCATGGGCCCTCCTTGGAAATGAAGAGTGCAGTGGTCGCTTCCGAGGTGTGTGTCATTTCCATGGGGATCGTCATACGTACAGACTGGCTCGGTCGGCAACCATTAGTTCTGCAGGATCAGACCTTGAATGTGTCAAATCGATATTCTGAATACTTCAGGAACGTGCAGCTCTGGGTCTCATGATCGCTGGTTTCTGCTGGTCTGATTCCAAGATTCCGGCACATGATTTTTCTGGGCGGATTGAGGGCAAGGGGCTCGGTTCGACAAGGACGAGAAGTTGTGTGCGGGAAGGTCTGTCCATGCTGGTGGGCGAGATCGATTTTATATCAGCCATCCGTTCGTTTCAGTTGGCCGGACAGGGTGGGCGTTTTTATAACGAGTGCTGGTATTTGACGGTTACGGAGAGTTGAAGGGGGGCGTTGCCGATGATTTTCGGGCGCTTTACCACCCCGCTGGCCGCGAGGATGCCGAGTTGGGCCGTGCGGTCCAGCAGGGCCTCGCCCGAGGTGCGGACCAAGCGTATGTCGTTAAAGGAACCATCCGGAGCGATAGTGACGACGTAGCGCGCGTTGCCGATCAGGTTTTCCAGGCCCTGACGGCGTGGTTGGAATTTGCGTTGTTCGATGGCCTCGCGCACGCAGGCGACGTATTGGCGGAGAGCCTGTCTGCGTTTGTCCGGGTTGTTTTTTTCTTCGTTGTCATGGCCCGCGGCCTGCTCAACCGTATGGCCCAGGCCCAGGGGAGCGACGCTGGAGAGCGCGGCAACGTCGAAGTCCGCAGGCACAAGAATCTGATTTGCATCCCGGAGCGAGGCAGAAGGACCGCTCATGTGGATCAGCAGGAAGTGTGCGAACAGAGAGAACGCTATACATGCGGTCAGCACTGGTTTGCGTGTCACCGCATGTCTCCGTCCAAGCCGGGTGGGGATGTGTTGACGCGCGTGCCGACGATCAGGTTGTTGAATCCGTGCTTGCGCACCATGTCCACTATCTCCACAAAAGGGGCCACTTCAGCATCGGGCGAGGCCTTGAGCAGGATTCGACCGGGTTGGCTGGCTGGAGCCAAGACCGCCGCGCGGTCCAGAATGAAAGAGAGGTCGCGCATCGTAGCCGGGGTACCGTCGCAGGACAGGGACCCGTCCGACTTGAGTTCGATTTCCAGCGACTTGCCTGAGACCGGATGCGCCGTCTCTGCATCCGGCAACTCCATGTCCATGCCTCTGGCCGTGAATACCGCTGAAATTACGAAGAAAATTAAAAGAATGAATACTACGTCCAGAAGGGGAGTGATGTCAGGGGCGGCTGGCTGCCGGCAGCTGTGTTTGAACGAGATCACGGCTCATCCGCCGCGGGGATCTGGTCCAGGATCAGGGCAGCCGTTTGTTGCATGGCGAAGGCTGTTTTTTCATGCTGGCGGAGGAGCCAGCGGTGGGCCAGGAGCGAGGGGATGGCGATACCCAGTCCTGCGCCCGTAGTCAGCAGCGCCTGCCAGATGCCGCCAGCCAGCATGGTGATGTCCACGTTACCGGAGTTCGCCAGCCTGGAAAACGCAGAGATCATACCCATGACCGTGCCGAGCAGACCCATGAGGGGGGCCGTTGTGGCGGTTGTGGCAAGGAAATCCAAGCGGCGGTTCAGTTCGAACAGGATTTCCTCCCCGGCGACCAGGGCGCGTTCCTCGCGTTGCCGAGGCGTGCCTTTTGTGAGCAGAGCGGCGAAGAATTTGGTGAAAAACGGAGTGTTGTTTTCCACCAGTTCAAGCGCGCTGTTTTTTTTGTCATGGAGGAGCATATCCAGAATGGCCGCGAGCATGTCGCGGCTCGGGAATCGTGTCGTGGTGAATATCACGAAGCGTTCTGCCATGACTGCGAGAGCTGCCACGGATATGGCGAGAAGCGGCCAGATCATTGGGCCGCCCTGCTGGAACAGGTTCATGTGTGCGCCTCCTGAAGTGCCGCGAGCGGGGAGAGATTCATGTTTTTGCCGATGGCGACCAGGAAGGATTGGTCCTCGAACTTTCTGCCAAGACTAGACAGTTCATGCCTTCCCGCAACGTATTGCACGACTTGGGCATGGTCGTGTCCGGTCAGCGATACGATCCCCTTGAGTCGAAAAACGTCCGAGGGGAGGAGGTCAAGGGTCCGGATCAGGGCTTCCCTGTCCAAGGGTGCGTCAAAGGTAAAGCGTCTGGAGGTGAATCCTTCCATCGCATGGATATGTCGAGGGCAGGACGCGGACATGGACAGGAGCCTGGGCGCGTCCTGCTCGAACGGATCGGCATCGTACAGGGTCGCTGGATTAATGGCCGCGTATTCAGTTTCGGCTATGTGCGCGCGGGAATTCAGGGTGCGGAGGCGATGGAAAAGAGAGGCTCGCTCCTGGTCGCTCACCAAGTCGCACTTGTTCATCAAGATAATGTCCGCAGCCTTGACCTGGTTCATGGCGATATCGCTTGTATCCAGTAGTTGCTGGGCGTTGACCGCATCAACCAGTGTCGTGACCGAGTCCAGGCGTGCCAGGGAGCGAAGCGTGTCGAGTTCCTTGAGAATGTTGAAGGGGTTGGCCAGACCTGTACTTTCCAAGACAATGACTTTGGGATTGAACCGCGTCTTGAGTTGCTCGATGCCCTTGGACAGGTTCCCGGCCAGAGTGCAGCACACGCAGCCTTCGTCAATTTCTACGATGGAATCGTCTCCTTCCAGAAGTTTGCCGTCCACTCCGGTTTGTCCGACTTCGTTTTGGATGATGGCCACGATTTCATCGCGGGACGCGTGGTATTCAAGCAATTGGTTCAGGAAGGTGGTCTTGCCCGCTCCCAGGAAGCCGCTCAGTACGATGAGTCTGGGGCGGGTGTCGAAAGCGTAGGCGTATTCCGCATCTGAACCCAAGGTTGTCAGGTCGTGAGTTTTCCAGAGCAGGGCCGAAGCAATGATCTGTGGCATGGCATCGACCTGGTCGGGGGTGAGCGCATCTTTTTTGAGCAGGTTGTACGCAAGGCGACGTGCCGAGTCGTCTTCTCCCCAGACGAGAGTGTCGGTGATGACCGTGTTTGTTTTGTCAAAATGAATACGCTCGCCATTGCGGGTGTAACCAGGGATCATGCTCGGCTGTTTCTCACGGGCATAGCGTGCCGGGCTGGAAGCAAGACTGTTGGATATCGCCGCGCCAATGACCAGGAAAACGTCCGTGGTGATATCGTGGGCCGGGAAATCCTCTTCGGGTGCACCCCGGGCGATGACCCACTCTCCGGACTCCGTGGTGACGCCGTCCTTGGCGATGCAGATTTTCCGGTCAAGGGCTTGGGCTTGGATGGCAAGAGCGGTTTCGTTACGGAGAAGATGGATGCTGACCGCCCCGATTCGAAACGGCACGGCCCGCTCCAGCGAGGTCGAGAAGGTGCGGACGCGCGCTATGTAGTCCGCCTGGGTTGCGGCCAGGTTCGCGGCCAGGGACATGTGTTCGAGAAGCGGTTCGTCCTCCGCCGGGAAATAGTACAGGCCAATTTTGGCGTTTCGGGATAATTCGTCCACCCCGGTTGCTTCGGCCAGTAGCCCATACACGCCGGGACGGCAGCGGAGTTTCATGGTCCAGGCGACAGTACCCCTGGGGCAGACGGCCATGCCTTTCCAGCCGACGAGCCGTTTGAATTCATTGTGTCGGCAAGCTGCAAGCAGACTGTTCAAGAGCAGGACGGGCGTGTCCACGGGCTGGCCTTTGGGGCGTAAGGAGGGGAGAATGGATGATAGATTCATGTCCGAAGATTTGTGATGCGCGCCCGGCCCCGAAGGGCCGGGCGCATGTGTGCATGGCGGTGTGGTGTCAGCCGAAGGTTATCTTGTCGCCATTTCCGAGGTAGTCCTCGGAAGCGGAGCGGAATCGTGCGGTGCCGCGCACCACGGGGTAGCCCGCTTCGACGAACTTCTTGGCCGTGAGATGCCCGGTGCAGTGGTTGCAGCCGATGAGTTCGAAGCCCCACTGGCCAAGGGCGATGACAAGATCGTCGTATTTTGGATCCCAGTCCTCGAACGGGGAGATGTGAAGCCCTCCGTAGATGCCGTAGAACTTGTCATTGTCATACTTCAGGTTGGTGAAGGCGAAGTCCGCGAACTGGAGAATTCCCTGGTGGTTGCACCCCGAGACCAGGACCAAACCCTTGTCCTTGATGTTGAAGGCGAGAGAGGTTTCGCCAAAGACACGATTGATGATGGGTACATCGAATTTGAGCAGGGCCATGCCCGGAGCTATCTGGGTCACGGGCTTGTTCACGATGACCGGCTCACCTTTGTATCCGGAATCTTTGATGTATTGAAGGCCTTCCTTGTAGAAACCGTCGTGCACGTACAATGGGATGCGGTTGTCGTACTTCATGGTGACAGGCAGGCCCCAGAAGTGATCCCAGTGCTCGTGGGAGATGAACAGCGCCTCGATTTCCTGATCGCGCAGCATCTGGTCGATGCCCTCGCGTTTGAAGCAGCTGTCCATCCATTCGTAGGACCAGCCGGTGTCCAACAGGAATTTGCGCACAGTGCCGTCCAGGGCTTCTACTTCGAGCAGGCAGGAGTAGCCGCCCGGATTTTCCGGGTGCAGGGAGAGTTTTTTCTGGATTTCCCATGCTTTTTCAAGGTCATGGGGCAGCAGGTCCTTGATGGTGCTTATGCCTTCCTCGTAGGATCCTTTGCCAGAGCCTTTGCCATTGGCGAGAGGGGCCCAGTTCAGAGTGTATTGGTTCACGAGCAGTCCGCCCGCTTCGTGGATATCGCCGATGAGATGCGCGTTGTTGAACCAGCTCGTTTCCGAGATGTTGGTCACGCGTACGCTTCGGCACGTGCCGAAGTCCTGTTGATTGCGCTGCGTTTTCGGAAGCCGGCTGTAGGCCCACGGGCTGTAGGAGTACATGCCCATGCTTGCGAACGTGCCCGCCACCAGTCCGGTAGCAGCGCCCTTCACGAAGTCGCGTCTGCTTATATTATTCCTGTTTGTGCTCATTGTTTCTACTCCTCTTTCCCGTGCTTACTTGATGATGGTGATGTTGGCACCCACCCAGGGCAGGGCTTTGATGATGGCGAAATAGAGCAGCGCTCCCGCGACAAGGCCGATGCCAAGGCCTTTGGCGATGCCCTGCGTCCACTTCACGTCGCTGGCCACAACTTCATTCTGGTGGTTTTCCAGTTCGGCCTCGGTCTTCTGCACGGCCTTCCAGCCTGGCCAGCCGTCCATGAACCAGACGTTGATCAGGAAGATGTTGATAAGCCAGATCATGGGAATCATGGGGAACTGCTGGGGATGGGAGAAGCCTTTCTGCGTGCCCAGGAACAGATGCGAGGTCTTGTAGTAGATCACGTACACCACCACGGCCAGCGCAGCGGTCAGCAGGGTGCGGATGCATACATTGACAGGGCGGCTGAATTTGTTCGGCCAGTTGTTGCAGTAGAAGTTCAGAAACAAGGTGGGCACGAGCCAGAAGATCGCCATTTCACCGACATGCAACCAGCGCCAGTCCGGAGCCATGAGACGGCGGGTCCCGCGAATGGTCGAGCCCCAAACAAGATCCTGAGCGTAGAACAGGAAGAAACACAAGGCCACTGCGATGGCGATGATGCCGAAGAAGGAGGTGACGCGGCGCAGTCCGTCATGTTTGATCAGGTTGAAGGGGTAGCGTTCCCAAATGGTTTCGTACAGCCAGACCACCACGGTACAGCACATGATCCAGGCTATGTGGAAGTTGCCGGAAACCGTGTTGGCGAATTCTTCCCAGTAGGGCGGACAGATGGCCGTAAACTTTTGCCAGGGATAGAAGAGGATGGCCATGTGGGAATGCATGGTCACAAAGTACACAATCATGCTGAGGAAGAAGGTCACCAGAACGATGGTGATGCCGCGCGCTGGCTGGCCAAGCTTCTGCCAGGGGGCGTTTTCACAGGCCACCACCCAGCTTGGAGAGAGCCAGGATGCGATGGCCGCAAACATCATGATGGCTTCCGCCGCATACTCGATGGCGTAGAATTCCGTGATGCCCATGGCCATCAGCCGGTCTGGGTTGAAGTAGGCGATGCCGAAATTACCGAGGATTTCAACAAAGAAGCCCTTCATCAGGATGATCATGGCCGCCACGCTAACCAACGTGAGTACCGCCCCTTTGATCAGAGGATGGGTCTTGTTGAGCCAGCTTCTTTTGAATGGCCAGAAGTCGAAAATATAGGCCAGCCAGATGAAGAGGATGAGAAGCCAGCGGCAGACCATGTAACCCACATATGGGGTATACATGCGCATCAGGCCGCGTGGATCCTGGAATATCCACCACGTGGCGTAGAAAAACGCCAGGATGAGGAATGTATTGACCAGTGCCGGGATCGGGCCGTTCCAGCGTTTGACCAGCTTCCGGCTTTCAAGGTAGCTCACGCTACTATTGTCCATGTCGTAACTCCTTAGCGAGTTTCCAGGGAGGATGATCAAGCCTCGCTGTCCAACTGCTCTTTCTTCGATGGTGTTGATTGTAGTTCCGGGTCCGGAACCAGGTTTTCCAATTGCCCAGGCGTCACAGTTGCCGGATCGATCCCCATGGCCATGGCGCGGAGAAAACGTTCATTCTCGGTCAGGCGGATCCGTGCGGGCAGTTCCGTCTGCTTCGGTGTTTTCGCTGCATCCACCGTCTGGTCCAAGGCGGGAACAAAACGGCTGAAAAATTCTCTTCGCTTCATTTCGGCTTTCCGTCCGGTCATTCTCCGGGAAGCACGATGGAGGCAAAGGTGTGCATGCACTGAAGGGCCAGTTTTTCGGCCTCGTCGGCTCTGGAACTCTTCAGGGCGTTGAAAAGCTCCACATGGTACTCGAAGAGGAAGCCTGTCTGCACTTCGGCAAGCCCGGTTCCTGCGTGCTCAAGGTTGTGCGCCGCGGCCTGAAGCTCCTTCATGAGCAAGATCAGGTAGTCGTTGGCCGAGATTTTCGCCAAGGCCAGAAAAAAGGCGATGTAGGCCCGAGTGAAGATGGTGCTGTCGAAATTGACGATGGCTTCGCCCAGGCGGGCAGTGGCGTTTTCCAGCGTAGCGACATCCGAGGTGGTTAACCGGGAGGCCTGTTCGCGGGCGAGAGTTGGAATCACCAGGGCCAGGGTGTCCAGAATCTGCCGCGTGGCAATTTGCGACTTGCGTCTGCGGAGTTGATTCCAGCTGATGCGGCCATCCTTGCTTTTGAGGTAGCATCCGCTCTTTTGGCGGATCTCCACATAGCCCATGGTTTCGAGGTTGCAGAGCACTTCGCGGATGGTGTTGCGGCTGGTGTCGAACATCTCCGCGAGGCGACGCTCGCCGGGCAGCCGGTCTCCAACGGAAAAGGATGTCCCTTTAAGCATGTCCGCGACTTTTTGACAAAGAATGGGGCGTTGAGATGATGCCATATCTGGTCCAACCAGTTTTGAGTGTTTGTGGTGCTTTGTGTCTTTCAAGCTTCTTTAGTGGTGGAATGTGGAGTCGTGCAAGAGTTTGTCATTAATTTCACGCAAAACTGGTTGGGCCAGTTGTGGGGCGGGTAGAGGGTGAGGCGGGAGTAGCGCTGTATTTCTATGAAATATAGTGAGTTAAGGGTTGTTGGAGAGTTCAGGCGGGCACGTGCGAAAAAAGCGCACTGATGAGTTTCAGTGCGTTTTTTCGTGTGGAGGAGAATTTTTGGTTGGACCAGTAGGGGCGTTATCGGACAAATTTGGAGCTTACGGTGCTGGCATGGTCGGCGGCGCTAACCGGCCGCCTTGAGGCAACGTCTCAAACCATCCAGGAATTCGGGATAGAGTTCATGAAGTGGAGCTGGGGCGTCCGGGTCGTAGTTTCCGGGCAGGTTCGAACAGAAGATCAGCACGTTGGCCAGAACATCGTTGTCGAAAAAAGGTTGCGCATAGTAGGAGTGAATGCCTCGAGGAATGAATAGAGCCCAGTCGATGGGTTTGATACTTTTGGACGTTTCCATGACCACGTGGTGCGGCAGATTGAAGCGGACGATGTTTTCAGCGATGGACCCCTCGTAAGGATGGGTGTGATTTTCCGGAATGGTTTCGAAGGGCCCCCCCGCGCCGGTGACCAGCACCTTGTTTTCTGCGATGAAGATGCGTGAAAGCATGATGGCGTCCGTGGGCGAATTCGGTGGCAGGGCGTTGAGCATGGTTTTTAACAGCTCCTTGATGGTCGTGCACGTGCCCATGGCTTCAATGATTTCCGGGGAGAGCACGGACTCGTTGCCGCGCACGGGCACTCCTTTGCATGCCTGGCAGCTGTTCATGTGAGTCAGCGTGACCCATAGCAGATTTTCTTCGTCTCGGGCGATTGCCTGGATACGGGCCATGCACTGGTGATGCCTGCCCATGCTGTCGGTCACGCTCAGTTCACCGTTCCAGCAGTCGGAAAAGATCAGCCCCTCATATATCTGGAACAGTTTTGCTCCGGAATTTTTTTGGAGTATCCTGTCAAAATCCAGGGTCGGAATGTCCTTGGCCGGGTAGTGCAGCATCCTTTGCGCGGCCTGGTTGGCCATAAACACTTTGCGGTCGGAGAAGCGGATGAGCAGGACCGGATCGTCCAACAGGTCGATCTTGTCGCTAAGGCCCGGACGTCCCTCGATGGAAAGGATTGTGTTCACGTGAGAGCCGATGTCCATGAGTAGCCCCACAGAACAGGTGGGAAACGCCGGGTCGGGCATGGCCATGATCTTGAACCAGCCCGTGGCGTCGTTTGAAGAGCGCATGCGGAAGGTACAGGCTGTGGGCTGGCGATTGCGAATTTGATCGAAACAGTGGAAGAACCTTTCGCGGTCCTCTTTGAAGATCATCTGCCTGGCAAGTCCGGGATTCTGGAGCACCGATTTGGCCTGCTCCCCTAGGGAGGGGATGGTGTGCGCATTGAGGAAGGTGATATCATTGCGCACGATGTCGACGCGCCAGGCAAGAGCTGGCAGCATGGCCAGATAGGCGGCCATGCACTCGTCGTCCCGTGCTTTCGTGTTTTCAAGATGCGTAGGCATTCGTGATTCCTTGTTTGTGTGAGTGCGATTGCGGATTGCCCACTTTACTCTTGTACTGCCTCTGTTGGCAAACCTTCTGATGCGTTGGTCCTACCAGCTCGTGCGCAGGCTAGGCGTTCCGCTTGGGTTCGCCACGCCGTCTTCATCGAACCGAATCCGCTGTGGACAAACGAGAAGGCCGTTTGCTTTTTGTGATGGATTTATTGGGCCCATTGCTGGGAAAAAAAGCAAAAGAAAAAGGGTTGCAACATTTCTGCTGCAACCCTTTGACTTACTGGTGCCGAAGAGAGGACTCGAACCTCCACCGGGGAACCCCGACTAGACCCTGAACCTAGCGTGTCTACCAATTCCACCACTTCGGCGTGACGTGAGAAGCGTGTTTATGTGAGAGGTTTGGGTTTGGCAAGGGTTTTGTTGGCTTTTTTTTAATTAATTTTTTTAAACACGTGATTTCAGGGCATTGAATCGGGTCGTGGGCATTTTTCTCGCGAATGAGCCTGTGTTGAAGCCTGGGTTCTTTTGGTATAGAGGCAAGCCAGCTTGTTGCCTGGAGGAAAAAATTTCATGCATTGCGTTACTTGGCCGGATCAGATCAGCGGCCTGGAAAAAGGGTCCTGCGTCACCATCGGCAATTTTGACGGGGTCCACATTGGACACCAGCGTCTCATTGCCCGGGTGCGGGACCTGGCTGCCGGTTTCGGCCTGCCGTCGGTGGTCATCACCTTCGAGCCTCATCCCCTGCGTTTTTTCACGGGAAAGAAAACCCCGCCTTTCATTACACTTTATGAACAACGGTCCGAACTCATCCGTGCCCTGGGCATAGATCACCTGCTCTGTCTTGAATTCAACCAGGAACTGGCGAGCATGAGCCCCGAGGATTTCGTGCGCCGCATTCTGGTTGAAGGCCTGCATGTCAGGGAATTGGTCATCGGGTATGACTACGCGTTCGGCAAGGGCCGGGGCGGCAATTATTCCCTGCTCACTCGGCTCGGTCAGCAGTGGGGGTTCGGGGTCGAGCAGCTTGAGCCCGTGATGGTCGATCAGGCCATTGTCAGTTCCACGCGCATCCGCGATCTGGTCGAGGCCGGGGACGTCTGGGCGGCCAAAGCCCTGCTGGGACGATTCTACCGCGTGTCCGGAACCGTGGTTCACGGACAGAATCGGGGCGGGCGTCTGCTTGGTTTTCCCACCGCCAACATGCATCTTGTGGACGAGCTTTTTCCCAAGACGGGCGTGTATTGCTGCTGGGCCGAGTTGGATGGAGAGCTCCATCAGGCCGTGGCCAACATCGGTTACAACCCGACCTTCGGCAATGATGTGCTTTCCGTCGAGGTGCACATCATGGATTTGAACGAGGACCTGTACGGACGCGCACTGAAGGTGCATTTCGTGCAGCGCCTGCGTGGCGAGCGCAAGTTTTCCGGACTCGATGAACTCAAGGCGCAAATCGGCAAGGACATCATTCTGGCCCGGACCATCCTGGCCCTGCCCGAAGCCCGACTGGTCTGAGGCGGATACATGCGCGCATTTTTCAGGTCTTTGTTCAAGATTCCCATGGAGCTGGCTCACAGCTACCATTCCGTATTGAGTTTCAAGTGGTTGGCGCTCGGGATCGTGGTTGGGGCCATGACGGGCCTCGGGGCCGTGCTCTTCTATGTCGCCATCGAATGGTTGCAGCATCTGCTGCTCACGACCTGGGCCGGTTTCAGCCTGCCGGTGCCGGCGGGCGAGAATCTGTTTTCTGGCGAGGCAGGAACTTTTCGGCCCTGGCTGCTCTTTGTCTTTCTGGGAGTGATTGGCCTTTTCACGGGTTACCTCCTGCGGCGCTTCGTGCCCCAGACCCGTCACGGCGGCACGGATGGGACCGACACCATGATCAAGGCCTTTCATCATCAGGAGGGGCACATCACGCCTTCCGTACCGGCCATGAAGGTGGGCACGTCCATCCTGACCATCGCCGCCGGAGGCAGCGCCGGACGCGAAGGGCCCATCTCCCTGCTCGGGGCCGGGTGCGGTTCCTGGCTGGCCGGCAAGCTGCGCCTCTCGGCCAAGGAGCGGCGCATTCTGCTTCTGGCGGGAGCGGCCGGGGGCCTTGGTGCCATCTTCCGCGCTCCCCTGGGCGGGGCGCTCACTGCCGTCGAGGTCATCTACCGCGAAGATTTCGAGGCCGAGGCGCTGCTCCCCTCCATTATTTCCTCCGTGGTTTCGTACTCCCTCTTCACCCTGGTCTTTGGATCCGAGCCAATTTTCGGGATTCCCAAGTTCGAATTTTCCGACATCCGCGAGTTACCCGTCTACGCAATCCTGGGACTGGTTTGCGCGGCCACGGGTTGGTTCTACGTACGCACCTTTCGCTTCATCAAGTTCAAGGTGTTCTGGCCCCTGACCGACCGGTTTGGGTTTGTGCCGGCAGTGGCCTTGGGCGGTTTGGGCATGGCCAGTATAGGGTATCAGTTCCCGGAGCTGCTGGGCGGGGGGCAGGGCTGGCTGGAGCTGGCCATGCTCGGCAAGCTGTCCGTGACCATGATGGCCGGGATGATCGTGGGCAAGACGCTGGCCACGTCCGTGGTCCTCGGCTCGGGCATGAGCGGGGGCATGTTCGCACCGGCCCTCTTTGTGGGCGGCATGAGCGGCGGCGTGGTAGGCACCTTGGCCCAGCGCCTCTTTCCATCCGTGGTGGTCGAGCCGGGAGGCTACGTTCTGGTGGGCATGGCCGCCTTTTTTTCCGGTGTGGCCAATGCGCCCATTGGTCCGCTGGTCATGGTCTGCGAGCTGACCCAGGGTTACGGATTGCTCGCTCCGCTGATGCTGGCCACGGCCATCGCGCTGGTTCTGGGACGGAACGTGTCGCTGTATGAAAATCAGGTCGACAACAAGTTCGAATCCCCGGCCCATGTCGGCGACGCGACCATCAACATCCTGGAACGGGAAAAGGTCGAGGCGCACTACAAGCCGAGCCGGGTGACCATCGTCGAGGAAGGGACGCATTTCGGCGCTCTGACCGACATCATCGTCAACTCCAACGAACTGTGTTTTCCGGTGCGCGGCGCGGATGACAGGATAACGGGGATGCTTGCGGTGCAGGATCTGCGCAAGGTCCTGTTCGAGGACACCTTGTGCGAATTGCTCGTGGCCGGCGATGTGGCCCGAAAGGTCGTCGTGTTGCGGCCGGACGAGGACCTGTACACGGCCCTGCTCAAATTCGTGGAATCGGATCTGGCCCAGCTGCCCGTGGTGGACAGCGAGAACCCCACTAAGGTGCTCGGCATGCTGGCCAGGGAAGACGTGTTCACTGCCTATGCCAAGACCTTGAAGACCATGAAGGAGCAGACCTGATCTTTGCGCCGCCCGAAGCGGAGTGAAGCCCGCATGAGCCTGTGTTTGCGTGGGCACAGGCGTTCGTTTTTGGATGGAGTGCTTTTTTGCACGGCCAAAAAAGAATCCCCACTTTTGAAGCGGGGATTCTTTTTTTTAAGCGGTCCGGTGACGGGCCGGAAACCTAGACCTTTGCGGCCTGCAGTTCCTCGGTGGAGTAACCCCAGCCCACATTGTGCGGAGCAAGGAGTTCTTCGCGGAAGAAGCGGGGCAGCTGGTCGTCTTCGTCGGTGAAGCCGGCGCGCTTGTTGAAGTCCAGCTCGTCCTTGAGGCAGTTCACGCCGATGCCGATCATCTCGTCGACGCTCATCTCCTTGCCGGTCAGACCGGAGATCAGCTTGGCCATGCAGGGTACGCCGCGGGCGTCGTCCAGGATCGCAAAGGCCACGAACAGGCAAAGGCCCAGGGAGTCGACGGCCGCAGTGGCGATCTGCAGGTTCTTGGAGATCTCGATGTTGCCTTCCTTCTTGTGACCATCGACGTCGCCGCCGACTTTCAGCACGTTCTGACATACGCCGTAGCCGGCGGTGTGGTCAGCGCCCATGGGGGTCGTGGCGTAGGTCACGCCGACACCCTTGACCGCGCGCGGGTCATAGGCAGGCAGGGCCTGGTTCTTGACCACGGGGATGCGGTCCACGCCGAAAGCCTTGGCCGTGTATGAAGTGCCGTTGCCGTAGATGCGGCCCAGCGGATCGCTCGTGCCGACCTTGTTCAGTTCGGCCAGAACGCCCTTGCTGTCGCCCCAGGCGAGCGTGCCGCCTTCCATGGCCATGGCCATGGTGTTGGCCATCTCGATGGTGTCCATGCCCACTTCGTCGCAGGTGCGGTCCATGGCGGCGATGTCGTCAAGATTGTCGATCATCAGGTTGGCGCCGAAGCCCCAGATGGTCTCGTACTCGA